>JAGQVA010000364.1 GCA_020438265.1 Bacteroidota bacterium | reverse complement strand
AGCTGATTAAGAGGTACTTGCGAAGTCTTAAGAAAGTATATTCTTAAGAATTGACTTAAAAAGAAGGCATTACAAAAGGGGAAAAAATAATCCAGAGCAAAATTCTTAATTAAGAATTTATATAATTAAGAATTGCCTATCTTTGCACCTGTATGAAGCAGATAAAACCTATTTTGCATCAGGATGTAGCTGAAATATTTTTTCCAGTCGAAAAAATTGCCTGCCGGGAGCTTTTCCAGGGATTCGATTTTGTAAAGGATAAAGATCATGCGATTTTTTTACCTGAACAAAACAAGATTGTGCATTTTTGCTCTGAAGGGTACCAACTGGTTTCCAATCGAGAGCTCATCGGCCCCATACTCGACGATGTGAGCCAGGTTTATGGAAGCTCCGGAATTGCTGCTCAATCCATCAGTCTCGATGATCGCAAGTTTTATACAAGTCTGCGGATCCATAATCAGGAAGAGCTTATTGCCAGAGGAGACCATATCCACCCTGGAATTGAAATACGAAACAGTTATGACGGCAGCATGAAATTCAGTTTGACCATGGGTTTCTGGCGCACACAAACCTTGACTCCCTTGTTGGGATATGGCCAGACTATTGCCGAAGAAAAAAAACACAGCAATAAATATCACGGCGAACTTGATCGAAAAAACCTGAAAGATCTGTCGGAAATTTTTTTATCTGAATCAGAAAAATTTCGTCAAATGGCGCGTTACTCTTTGACACTTGGAGATATTACCCGGATCACCGAATTGATTAAAAAGAAAACAGAATATCCCAAAAGATTAATTCATGAAGGCCCTCTGGCTATGTATCAGGAAGTACAAAGTCAACAAACGGAACCTAATCTTTGGTTGCTTTATAATGGTTTTAACTATACCCTCTACCATGCCGATATACAAATGCATGGAGAGTTCCGCGAGCGAATTGGCAGACAGGTAGTAAAAATCATTAGCCGGGAAATTGGAAAAGAGTAGTTTGATTTTCAGTTTTGGTCTGGATGCAAGTAATTATGTCTGCAAAAACACTCCAAATATGCCTTTCATTTTTACATCCAAAAGTGCATGCATTTTTGCAGGCTTAAATTCATTCTGCTCTCAGCCTCCATTTTTTTTACTCCAGGGTTCTCATATTTTGCTTCAGATCAATTCATTTTTTCTTCTGACCCAAAGACACATAAAAATGAACTTTGGCCCGTGTGAAGGATTTATACGCCCTTAGAATCAAAATTATGATCTGATTTCAGGATTGCTTTTACAAAAAATAGCTAAAAGACGGCGAATTTCCGAAAAATGACTGCGAACGCTCAAATCGGGGACCGCTTATAGCCACATTTCATTTTGCTTCTCCCCTACTCTCTCCCGGCGAATTTTATCTCAAAAATCTTCATCGAAAAACCAGCCTGATAATTTCATGCATAGTGCAATCACAATTTGCATCATAATCCAATGGCAAAAGGCCTGCGAATAAGCATGGTTAGATCTCAGGCATTTATTCATGCATAGCCGGATGTAATTTAAGATGGCAAATTATTACTTCAAAAATAGCCTGCAATACGTCATCCACTTAACATTGCACTTTGCATAAAGTTTTAGATGTCAGTTTGCATTAACTATTTGTTATGCAAACATAATGGCAATAAAAATTGCATAAATTAATGCAGATTGCATTTGTTAATGCAGTTGAATTTGCCTAAATTTATAGCATGTTGATTTTGCATGCAAAAAATAATGCAAGATAAATGTAAAATTGCCAGATATGTTTTGCATTCAAAATCAACATGTAGTTTTGTTTGGCAAATTAGTGTGCAAAAACTATTGCAGTTTTGCCTGTGGAAAATAACATCAAATTGCATGAGCGCAAAGATCATTTCAATCGCAATTCAAAAAGGAGGTACCGGAAAAACTACCACCGCCTATGCTCTGGGAACGGGACTCAAAAAATACGGGATGAAGGTTCTCCTGGTAGACATTGATCCCCAGGCCAATCTTACCCTTGGATTAGGACATCATGATTCTTTAAACACAGTACCCAAAACTTTATATGAAGCAATATGGGCCGTCTCCAAGGAGCAGGATTATGATGTGAAAGGAATTATCCGGCAGACCAGTGCGGGAGTTGATCTTCTTCCTTCAACTAAACATTTAGGTGCATCTGATCATGAATTGATTCAGGTAGACAACCGTCAACTGGTACTCAAGAGTATCCTTGATCAGGTAAAAGAGGATTATGACATAATCATCATCGATACGCCGCCTAAAATTGATAATCTGACTATAAATGCTCTTTCAGCCAGTGATTATTACCTGATACCTTTGAATGCAGAATATTTTGCGGCAAGTGGTTTAGAGCTCCTTGTAGATACTGCAGATCGGGTGAAAGAACACTTTAATCCCGGGTTGGAATGTCTGGGGGTTGTTATGAACCGGTTTAATCCCCATAAAATTGCGATGCGGAATATGGCCACATTTGCTGAAAACAGATTGGGGAATTTAATTTTTCAAGGGCATATCAGAGAAAATGTAGCACTGATGGAAGCTCAAATGGTTAATCAGAGCATATTTGACTACATGCCAGACAGTAATGGAGCTAAAGACTTTGATGCTTTGACTCAAGAGGTGATGGCGAGATTACAGATTCCAGTTAAGACAAGTTAAGATTATGGCAAAAAAAGATTTTTCAAACGCTCCTGGGATGAATGCTTTCTTTCAGACTTCTGCGATCGAAACTCCTCCCAAAGTCAAGGAAGAACCAAAAAAAAAGAGCCAACCTCAGGTGGTAAAGGCTAAAAGTGAAAATAAAGAAGGCCAGACAAAAAAGGTAACTCGCTCTCCCAAGTCCTCCGGGCAAAAGACTGAAAAAGTAAAATCTTCGTCCTCTGAGAAGAGTAAGAGCACGTTTAGCGTTGATTTGAATGGACTAAGGAAAAAAGGGGCAGAATATACAGGGATTCGTTTAAAGAGGGAACTTTTCCTACGTCTTCAAACTATCGCAGAAAAAGAAAAGCTGAAAAGTACCAATAGTCTGATCAGTACTATTTTGGAAGCATACTGTGATGGATATGAAGGGGTAGGGGAGTAGACAAAAAAAGAAGGGACAGTAACCCATCTGCCCCTTTTTTATGAACCAAACTACTACAAAAAATTTCCAGAAGAATTATTCTGTAAGTGATATATCAAATAAAGGTAGATTTTACATTTAATCTATCCTGTACTATACTGTGAACATTTTCATTTAGTTGAAATATCACTACCTTTTCATCCTCATTATAACTGCTATTACTTAAAAACAAAGATTATGACCAGAAAAGAAGCATTAAAATCACTAACTGTGGGAACAGCAGGACTTGCCCTGGGAGCATCCTGTAATGAAAGCTCCGCATCTTCCAAAAAAGAAAAAGACGATGATTCCATGGTATTAAAAGGAAATATTAACCACTCCGCTTGTCGCTGGTGTTACAGTAAAATTCCTCTGGAAGAATTGATTGACTCCATGAAAGACATGGGATTAAAAGCCATTGACCTTCTTCAGCCGGAAGAATGGAAAGTTGCCCTTGACCGCGACGTTGCGGTTTCTATGTCGTTTGGAAGTTCGCTGGGGATTGGGAAAGGATTTAATGACCCTCAGTATCATGAACAATTGCTCAAAGATTATGAGAAGATCTTTCAACAGGCAGAAGATATGGGAGTAAAGAACATCATTTGTTTTTCTGGTAATCGAAATGGTATATCTGATCAGGAAGGGCTGGAAAATTGTGCTGTAGGTTTGGAGCCTGTAGCCAAACTGGCGGAAAAGCACAATGTCAATCTGATTATGGAACTTCTCAACAGCAAGCGTAATCACCCTGATTATCAATGCGACAAAACGCCCTGGGGCGTCGCTTTGGTTGATAAGGTTGGCTCTGAAAACTTCAAACTGCTTTACGATATCTACCACATGCAGATTATGGAAGGAGATGTCATTGACACGATTAAAGAGTTTCATCCCTATTTTGCGCACTATCACACCGGGGGCGTACCAGGGCGACATGAAATTGATGAAACACAGGAGTTATACTATCCTGCTATTATGAAAGCTATTATTGAGACAGGTTATACGGGTTATGTGGCTCAGGAATTTGTTCCAGCCGGACCAGAACCGTTGGCGTCTTTAAAAGCAGCCGTTAAAGTCTGCGATGTGTAAAAAATCCTTCTTAGAATAAAAAAAACGCTTCTCAATACTTTGGGAAGCGTTTTTTTTGCCAAATTATTAAAGAGAATTTCTGCGGACGAGATAAAAAGGATTTTTTACCTTTTGTCGTTTCTTGTGAAGAATCATATCCGCTGCAGTTTGTCCCATCTTGTAATGATCTGTAGAAAGGGCAGTAATTCCATTTTCTACAATTTCATTCATGGGATTGTCATTATAGGAAATGATTCCCAAATCTTTGCCAATTTCCAGTTTTTGTTTCCTGCCCTTTTTGATCATGTTGATAATATCTGGCTCTTCCATAATCAAAAAAGCTTCTCCTTTCTGAGGAATAATATTCTCAGTGCTGGATATCAGATCGTAATCGATATCGGCGTCATGACAAAAATTTCGAAACCCAACTCTTATTTCCCTCGGATACTGGATACTTTTTGGATAAACCAGATATATTTTCCGATACTTTTGCAATAAATCTAATGCAGAAAATAAAGCTTTTTCAAGATCCTTGGAATAATCCTGATAAACACAAGCATAGTTATTGGTCAATGCTTTGGGTTTTTTATCAAGGATCAACAGCTTGTTGGCTGGTACTTTTTTGAGAATCTGACAAACATCATATCGAAAATCATAAAAATGAGGCATTACAACGTAATAATCATAGGTTCCCAAATTGTCCAGAACCGTATCCTCAAAATATTTGAAATCGTATTGATGGACGTTAAAATTTACACTGGCCTTATTGCCCAATGTTTTAACCAAAGCATTGTAAATTACCTTGTTATGCGTTGTTAATTTGTCAAAAATGACCAATACTTTCAGCTTGGCGATTTCCAGATTTCCGTTTACATAAAAACCCTTTCCTGGAATGGAAGAAATAATTCCTCTGAGAGACAATTCTTTATATGCCTTTTCGACAGTGTCCCTGGACAGGTAATATTCCTCGCTGGTTTCATTAATGGAGGGGATTCGATCTCCGGGTTTGAATAACTCCTGATTAATCTCTTCGAGAATGGTGTTGATGACCTGGCGATATTTAGGAAGCCGTGAATTGCCATCAATCCTGTCAATTTTACTGCTGTAGGTTTCCATTGTTAGTAGTAGTAGTAGTTAAAATGAAAAAGCAAGTAGAATTTAGCTAGACCTCATTGCGTATTTCGTACACAATATAGAAAAACGGGATTAAAACTCAAAGAGTATTGCGTATTTTCTACGCAATGAACTAAAGTTTGATGATTTTATGCGTTGAAATAATCTGTTTATTGACCCATACTCTCATAAAATACACACCTGGAGCAAAGGAAGAAATATCAATGGGTATTTTGAAAAAATCACCTGCACTCAAGTGAGTTTTGCTTACCAGAGCTTTTCCGCTCAAATCAAAAAACTCCAGCAATACCTCACTTCCGGCAGGAGTTGGATAGATATAATGCATGAAACCATCGGAAGGGTTAGGATATACAACTCCATTCTCCGAGGAAATGGCAATTTCATCAACCGGATCTTTAATTGTGAGAATATACTCTTGCAATGAAGAACTATTCAGGTA
>JAGQVA010000363.1 GCA_020438265.1 Bacteroidota bacterium | reverse complement strand
TTATGGTTTTTTAGCAAATGATACCGCAAATTATTCGGTTAAGACATCTGCCTCAGGCTATTTTGACAAGACATTATTTCTGAATCAACCTCTTGCTGACAGTACGTATATTACCATTCCTCTCGCAAAACCAGATATGACCTCGGCTGAAGATTTTGAAATCAATGTAAGTGTCGTTCCTACAGATCTGGATGGCGTATTTCAAATTAATGTTCCTTTCTTCGACAAATGGGAACTCCTTGATATTCATGGGAAAATCATCAACGTAAATCATAACCAGCCCGCTGATATCATCGATTTGCGTCCTTATTCCCCGGGAGTCTATGTACTTCGAATATGGCCCCGAAAAAATAGTCAACCCATCTGGAAAAAAATTCTTTTTCACGGCCAGTAATGGCCACGTTTTTGCATTCCCCCAACGGCCAAAGGCAAATTGCCAAAAGCCAAAAAACCAGGGCCTCTTCCGAAGAATCAGCACCTGGCTTAAGTAAAATAATACGTGATTGTTTAGGATGAGAACTTGCCATGAGCTTTCAAGCCCGAGGCTACCTGATCTGTTGGGTCGCCCAAATCAGTAGCCTGGGGTGAATGGCTTTCAGGTCATTGGATAATAAGCTTTCTGGTTTCTCGCCGGGTAGGCGTAGTAACTACCACCAGATACCTTCCTGCCGAAACCTGAGTAGGAATCCGGGCTTCAAGGCGACCTGAAACATCAGTCCGAAAATTGGAAACTTCCAGTTCCCGACCCTGTAAATCATGTAGGGTAATCCTGACCGGGATATCTGCTTTTCCACCTTCAATTTTGATATTAAAAAATGATTGGTGGGCAGGAACCGGGTTAGGAAAAGTAGTAAACTGAACTAAATCATCATAAAACACTTCTATCACTGAAGAATAGTCTGAAGTACCGTCTATATCGGTTTGTTTGATCCGATACCAGGATTTTCCTGTGAAGGCACGATCATCTATAAATTGATATTCTTGTATGGAGTAGGTGGTACCGCTTCCGGGCATGCGGGTAACAACCTCAAATGTTTCTCCATCTTTGGATTTTTCTACTGTAAAAAAATCATTATTAATCTCTACAGCGGTTTTCCAGCTAATCTCTACACCAAAGGGAGTCGCTTCTGCATTTACATCCATGAATTCAACAGGAAAAGAAGAACCCGAACCTATGATTGATGGATTTTTATTTTCACAATCTGTCTCTGAAGCATAGATGGGGAAATTATTACAAATTTGTTGTTTAATGGCCGCAATTGCAGCTGAATAATTGGTTATCTCATTGCCCTGATTATCCCATATTCGTACCTGTCCGGGTACCAGCAGGCTACCATTTCCACAAAGCGTTGCTCCAGTACCAACAAAATATAAGTCATCGCAGGCAAATGCTTTTCCACATTCAGGGTTTTCAAGCACTGCGCTTCCATACGCATTCATGATCAAATCATCCTTTAGATGAAGCCTTCCGTTGGGATGAAGGATTAAAACACCTGAACCATTTGTTCCTGCTTCCTGAAGATGAAAGTCTCCATTGGCAAAAAGGGATCCGTAAATATCGAGAACATTCCCCGCGAAAATATATTCTTTTTTATTCCCCCAACCAGAAAATATAGAAAAGACTCCTGTGGGTTCAATGGTAATATTTCCGTAGTGTTTGTGGCCAGTCAGTGTAACCTGCCAGATAGAATCTTTGATTACAATATTATCTTGTGCAGTAGGCGGGCCCGCTGGACCGGAGCCATTCTGGGTCATCGCCCAGTTATTGGGATTAGCCCAATCTCCTTTATTAATTGAATAATACGTGTTTTGAGAAATTGCATAGGCATAGAGCAAGGTCAAATGCATAAGCAGCACCAGTTTTTTCATTATTTGCTCGTTTTGTGTGTTTGTTTTTCTCCGCAATCCGAACCCCTCTTCTGTTTTATTAGAAGGGAAAAGGGAAAAAAGTCATGGAGAAATTACTTCAACCGTAGGTTTTAGGTGCGCGAACGGTCATTTTCAATGCGCGAATCGTCAATTGTGTTTGGGTAGGGTAATTAGCAATAAATTGACAAATACCTGATGGGTGGTTTTCATTATTGCTAATCAGAGGACTTGAAGCCTTTGAGTTACCTGATGTCTGGCAGAAGAAAGCACTACCAGATAAGTACCTCTTCTCAGATTGTGATTCACTGTTTGAATCAGATTTCCTTCTCCATCAACCATAATTGATTCCCGATGCATCTCCTGTCCCAAAAGAGTCCGAATACTCAGAATCACAGAAGAGGAATTGTGAAAACCATTTGCTTTTACCTGAATGGTGTTACTGTTAGTAGGATTGGGAGAAATCTGGAAAGCAGTTTTTATTTGCTGCTGAATGTTCATTTCAATCAGAGAAGAGTAGAGGATATCACCTGTTACAGAAACTTTTTTCAGACGGAAGTAAACCTTTTCTTCAACTGCTACATCACTGGTAAGTTCATAAGTTGCAATGGCATCCGTTTTTCTCTCTCCGGAAATGGTCTCAACCACTTCAAATACATTCCGGTCATAAGATTTTTCAATCACAAATGTTTCGTTCATCTGATCGCGATTTACAGACCAGTCGAAGTGCATAAATCCGGATTCCAGTTTTGCATTGAAAAGGATAATTTCAGATTCAATTCCAAACTGCCCTCTACCAGTGATTACCTGGGTAGTCTGCTTACAAGCTTCTGTAGATTTATAGAAAGTAAATCCATCACAAATCAGTGTCTCAATATGCGCCTGTAATCCTTCTCCTGTGATTTCCTGACCGAGGTCATTCCAGGCGCGAATTTTTTCCGGTACAATAAAGGTTCCGTTTCCACAAACTCTTGAACCAGGTCCTTTAAAACAAAAATCATTAACGGTCTGTCCGGCTCCACAGCTTACATTATTCATAACAGCCTGTCCTGAGCCGTTCAAAACGAGATCTCCATTAATATATACCAGAGAAGTATGGCTAAAAATCAGAACTCCTTCTCCATTTGAACCTTCTTCCTGATGATGAAAATCGTCAATGGTCATCAATGTTCCGTCTACTTTAAAAAGGTTGCCAGCAAAAATATAAGGCCCTGAGTTTACGATTCCGGTCAATGCTTCATAAGTTCCATTGGTACCGATAGTAATATTACCGTAATGGGTGTAGTTTCTTCCGGCGTAGTGAGAGATATAATGATTGATAACCAGATTATCATAAGCAGAAGGAGGCCCTGCAGGAGTTTTGCTCCCTTGAGTCAATGTCCAGCTGGCAGGATCACTATAATCTCCAGATCCTTCTCCGGTAGTGAAGTAAGTCTGCTGACCTAATATTTGTAAAGCTGAACAAAGCAAAGTGAGGAGTATAAAATTTTTCATGTAAATGTGTTCTATGTGTAATAATCAGTTTGGGTGTTTAAGTTTTTTGTGTTTGTCAATCCTGTTTGGTTGATTGACGATACTAATATCACGGTTTATTTGGTAGAATGATGGGGTTTTGGCCTGTATTGATGAAGAAGGAACATCAATTGTTAATTAGCGCACATGAATGGCACAGTCGTTGATTTCCTGCAAAAAACGTTAAAATTGGGGCTATTTTGCCATTAAAGGACAGCATTTGTCTATTAAATGAGTCGTTCCGGACAGTATTCGCAGCGTAAATGACCGTTGATGTCTTTTTTTTCAGAAATAGTCAATGTAAGACTTTTGCCTGAAGGGTTGATTGTGGGATTTATTGGTTACATCTTATACAAAGTATTTGCACCCTTATGGTTTCTTTCAGACCCGAAAAGGGAGATAAATCAATAACAAAAAAAATGCGATAGCACTCACCAGGTGCTATCGCTTGTCAGAACAAAGACTCAATGCTCTGATTTGAAGGACGCTAAATTCTTATATTTTAATAAACGAGTTTTTGTGTCAATATCTTGCCTATGGAGTGTATTCTCACAAAATAAACACCGGAACTCAATCCCGGGGGAATCAATGCAAGATTATTTCCTCGCTCATCTGTCTCAACTGTTTGCTCATAAACGGTCTTTCCAGATAAATCAATGATATATATCTGTACCGATGTTTGAGGACGGAAGCCGTACAGTTCTACCGAGACATTTTGGCCTCTCGCCGGATTGGGATACATGAGGAAACCAGTTTCTGCTCCTGTTATATGTATTTCTACTACAGAAGAGTAATTATACCCTCCATCCAAATCTGTCTGTTTTAAGCGGTAATAAATTTTTCCGGTTCCGGGGCGAGTATCAATTACTTTATAAGACAACACTTCATCACTGTTTCCAGCCCCGGCCACCATTTCTACTACGTCGTAATCAATTCCATCCCAGGATCTCTCGACAGTAAAAAAATGATTATTGGTTTCCCAGGCAGTAGACCAATAGATCTCGACATCTTCTCCTTTCTGACGAGCGTCAAAGTCAATTAATTCAACCGGAAAAGTTGCTCCACCTGTGATAATAGGATTGGTTTCGTCTTCACAATCCTTTTGAGTTCCATAAAAATTAAAACCCAAACAAATCTGGGTTACCAATTGTGGATGAGGAGGTTTTTGTTCAACATTATTATTATCCCAGGCTCTTACTTTATCCGGGACAAAGAACTTTCCATTTCCACAAAGTCTGGAATCAGATCCTTTAAAATACATATCATCAAAAGAGGTTCCATCTCCACAAGCCCCATTGTCCATTTGTGTTACACTTTTGGAATTGAGAATCAGGTCGTCACCAATAACAACAATTGCGCTTTCTCCGAAAATAAGATATCCAAAAGCATCAGGGCTTGAATAATTGGCAAACTGAACCTGATTGTGAAAGTCACTGCTTGTGAAAAGTTTTCCATATACAGCAAAAGAATCTCCAGCAAATATATAAGGTTCACTGATTCCCGAGCCAGAGAATATATCAAAAACACCAGTAAGTTCAATGAATACATTCCCCCGGTGGATATGTCCGGAAGGCACTACTTGATAGACAGAATCTCTAATGTAAACTGTATCATAAATAGTTGGGGCAGATGTAGCAGGTATAGTTCCCCCCTCATTCATCGCCCACGTTGAAGGTTGATACCAGTTTCCATCCTGGACACTGTAATAAATAGTCTGGCTAAAGGAATGAGGCGAAAGTAAAATCAAGAGAAGTAATAATAGCAGGCTTTGCTTCATCCGTTCTTACAATTTTTATGGCATAAAAAAATCGGTTAAATAATTTTATTACCCATTAAACTAACGTGTTCCTATCTTGTATAGTATGTAAATGCGGTGATCAGGAATTTATAAGAAGCAGTACAAAGGCATATAAGGCAGGACATTTTCAAAATCAGTATATTTTTAGATCATTTACGAAAATATCCTCAATCATAAACTAAACCTGCAAAAACTGTGAAACTTTTACACTTTCGCGTATAAATTCAAAAATTTCTATCTTAAAATATGCGAAAGGCAAACTACTTTTCCATTTGAGACATTACAAAATTCGTAATTATTACTTTCACTCTTATCTCAATGAGGCTTTTTATGTATAAATGACAAAATGCCAATAGTCAAATGATAAAAATACCCACCTGAATGTATTCACTCATCACCTGGGTTAGCCTATGATAAGTTTGACAAACCAGCAAAAAAGTGCACTCTATTTCCAGAAAACAGGCATTCTTAAAATATTACCAGGATTCCCTGGCCTTTGACTTTTCTTCATACAGGTTATTTTGGTTCTTCCTCTGATAAAAAAGGCTACCTCCAATTATAGATCCAATTAATCTAAAAAAAAAAAAAAAAAC
>JAGQVA010000362.1 GCA_020438265.1 Bacteroidota bacterium | reverse complement strand
CTTTTGTGGCCGCCAGCCCCTTCTTGAGGGGGCGATTAGGCGGAAGGGGTACAACAAGGCGCTAAACACATACGGTTTTCGAAAACCTGCGCTAAATAGCTAAGGTCTAAAAAAATCCCCCTAATCAACAGCAGTAAACCGAGCCTCTATCTTATCATAATAAAGAACAGAAAGCCCCTCAAATCCTGAATCCGTCCCTACAATCAGCCATACCTTACCGTCGGCATCGGTTGTAACCTGGAACTCATTATTCAGATTATCTCGCTCAATGATTTTATAGACAAATTCATCTCCATCAATCCCAACAGTTCCCAGATTGATCATATCCTGGCCTTCAGTAGCCTGATTTCCTTTATCGATATTCATCAATTTTTCCCCATTAGAAATTTCTGCGTTGGGTTCAATGTCGGTAGCGCCCACCTTTATATATACACTTGCGCCAGGGCTGCCACCCACACCAACACTGTTTTCCGGATATTGAGAAGCCATTTCCAGATCAAACTGAACTTTATAGGTAGTCAGAGGAACCAGCCCCGTTACCTGTTTTTTGAAAAACATAAACAGATCATCACTGTGGTTATTTCCAACAATTTTTAGCCCTTTATGATCGGAAACTGCCGCTGACGGAATTGTATCATGGCTTGAGCTTAACTCATAAAACACCTCTTCTCCATCAGGATAATCAGCAAAACCAGCTTCCCAACCTTCCGAAGAGGTTTCAAAATCAAAACTGAATGTTTGATCGGGCATAAGAGTATCTTTTTTACAACTCGGGAGAAACATCATTCCAATCAATACAATTCCCATTGCTTTACTTAGATTCATCATATTTGTGTTTGTTATTGATAAAAGAAAAATACGAGCAAATAATCATTTGCTTTTTTAAGTGTCCCAAAGACGGATAGTTTCCCTGATTCGATGCACAACCTTTATTTTTCTATAAAAATGATTAGCTATGGACCGAAGACATTTTTCTCAAACGATTCTGAAAAGCCTGATTTCTCTTTCCTTAATGGAAACCTTGATTGTGAATGACCTGGTAGGTAAAAAAGCCAAACCTATTACCGATCATTGGGCCATTCGTCTGAATGAAATGTGCATGGATTTAAGGAAAGAGACCATTTCACAAACTCAATGGCAGCAACAAATTGAAGCACTTTTAGCTCAGATTTCCCTCGAAGATTTGTTGAGCTTTATTGATTTCAACAAACTAATTAAAGGGTTTGAGTTTCCCGATTTAGGCGTAAAGACAAAAGGAGTTCGATTTCCCCAATTAGAAGGATTACCTGAAAATCTGGCTTTTTACCGCAAAATCTTTGGCGTAAAAAAAGGGCGCGCTATTATTCCTCACGGACACAAAAATATGACTTCCGCGCATTTGGTACTTCAAGGCTCTTTTGACTTAAAACATTATGACAAAATGGAAGATCAGGGAAGTCATTTAATCATCAAACCAACCATTGACAGACATATTGGGGTAGGGGACTATTCTTCGATTTCGGATGAAAAGGATAATATTCACTGGTTTAAAACCACTTCAGATTATGCCTTTACTTTTGATATGATTGTGTTGGATTTGAATGGAGAGTCTTACGATATCGATAATATTGACCTACTGGCCGGGGAAAAATTATCAGATGATCGCCTGAGAGTGAAGAAAATGGAGGTGATGGATGCTTTGAAGAAATATGGAAAGGAGCATCATTAAAAGGAATTTGATTAAATCAGAATAAGTGTCCGGACACTTATTCTGATTTAATCGTATTTTACTGGAATAATCCGATTCAGCACCCAATAAGAGAGAATTGAACCAATACTAATAAAAATATAAAAAGCCGGAGAAAAAGCTTCGGCATCTTCTATCAGATTCATCGACTCAAGTATTCCGGCCATAATAGCCCCAACAAAAAATCCGGGAATAACAGACAAGCCCAATAACCACCATCGCGTGGGGGGAGGTGTTTGATTACGCCGTTCTTTTACTTTATCAAAAGCATAGCTGGAAATCAGGCCGATCAGCAATCCTAAAAATATCTTGGCACCCATATAATAAATGTGTAAAAAATAAGGCTGGCATAAACGATATGCCAGCCATTAATATAAGTATTTTTCGTCTAAAAAAGCTTATCCTTTAACGAATCCTCATTTTCAGGTCCTGAACGGTTTCCAGTACTTCCTGACGGGAGAGGTTTCTGTATTTCGGTGGAAGTAATTCTTTAGAAGTACATTCCAGAACCGCCGAATAGGTCATCAATTCAATTTCCTCCGGATAAGTAGGCGGTAAGAAATCGTTAAAGACCTGGGCTATCATGTCGATATTTACCTCCTGCAATCCCAGACTCGCTGCTTTAAATTTAGCCCTTGTCAGTGCTGCTTCCATATCCGCTCCTGAGCGAATCGGAATATCTTCAAAGAAGTCATCATCAAATTCTTCAATTCCCAGATACTTCAATCCCGTCTTTTTCAACATGACGGCAAGAAGTTCCTTTTTCTCCTCAATGGTCTCAGGATAAAACAGTCCAATATGTTCTTCCGCACGTCCCTGACGCTTAAAGTCAACCGGCATCAAATCCGGACGGGCTGTTACGAGGAACCAGATAATCCGGCCACGGTTTTCTGTATCACTCATAAAACTGGCCAACATAGAGAAAATACGGCTGTTGACACCGCTTCCTCCACCGTCATTCCGGCTACCCAGATAGGCATCTGCCTCATCGATCATCACTGCTACCGGAGCCATTGCTTTGAGGATTTTTAGTACTTTTTGCAGGTTTCCTTCTGACTGTCCCACATACATTCCTCTGAAGTTTTTGAGCAGTACCATTGGCACTCCGATGTCATTAGCAAAAACGGTAATCATAAATGTTTTACCAGTTCCCACAGGACCGGAAACCAAATATCCCATTGGCATAACATCAGGGCGACCATTTTTGAGAGAATTGGCAGCATCCATCAAGTGTTTTTTAGCCTGAGCATGTCCGGCAACATCTTTAAGACTGAATTTGGACTCCACAAATTCGAGTAACCCTCCTGCTTCCGCTTCAATCATTTCCTTTTTCTGCTTTGTCAGCATTTCATTGGTAAAAGGAAGTTGGTTACGGCTGGCCTCTGACATAATGGTATCCAATTGCACCAGCCCAAGGCCCGCAGTATTCTTGGCCAGAATCTGCGAATTCATTTCAAAGAAGTCCTTACTTCCCTCGTGAACCTTATAGAAATTTTCGATGAAAGCCAGACGGGCAGGCTCATCCGGATAAGGCATTGACACATCATAAGTGTATGGGTTTCGAACGTATTGCGCATTGATTTCAGCAATACTTTCCGTTAATACCATGATTGTCATATCAGCATCCAGGAATTTCTTCTCCTTGGCCCATTTTTGCATGAAAACGAGGATCATGTGCTCGTCCGGGCGATAGCTGGACTGATCCGTCATCGGGATAAGCGTCTCAGCATAGTCAACGATAAAAGCAATAGACTTGGGTTTTGCCAACTTGGCTTTTAACTTTTCCAGTCTTTGCTTCAACGTCTTCATCGAAGCCTTTTGCTTTTTGGCATCTTCATCAAAATCCGGCAACGTCAAACGCATAAAACGATCAATGATATCCTCATCTTTGGGATCTTTATCATCGTCGTCTACCTCCTTTTCACTACCTTTCACCATATTAGCTTCAACTTCAGCAAACCACGAGTCAATAAAATCGCGGTTGACCATCAGGTTGAAATAGGTATCCAGCGTAAAAAATGACCGGGCCGGATTGCGGGTCAGTTCACTGAAATTATTATCCGTAAGCTCATCAAAAAGCTTAAGGGTTGAAATAAACTCCTTACGGGTAGCACTATCACCTCCAAAAGTGCGGTCATCCTTAAACCGAATGCCAGCAGCACGGTCATAATAAATGACAACATCTTTATATTTAAACATTTCCTCATTGAGGAATTCTCTGATACGATAATATTTCTGTTTACCCTCTCTTTCTACAGGGACATAATCATTAATATTCCCATGTACAATAAACTGGGAAACATTTTGAGAAAGGTATTTTCTTTTGATTTCATGGACCCATTCAGGCACATGTACTTTAGGCTTATCTGTTGTTTCGCTTGACATAAAAAATAATACTGTTGATATGATAAAGGATTGGATGTCTGACCCTTCCTGATTGGTGAATCCAGAGAGACGGACGAATATCAGAAATATTTTATTCTTAAAGAGGATGAAATTAAGAAATGTTTTACTTTGGTGAAATAGCTATTTAGCAGGTTTCATGGTTTTTTATTGGTTAAGGGATTGATTATAAAGAAGAAAGAACAGAAAAAAGGGGAATAAAACCGGGAAAAATACGTTTCAAACGTAATTCTTTTCCCTATTTATGGCACAATATTTTTAGATTGGCTATCTAGTTCTCGCTTTTACGTATCGTTATTGACCAAACTTACAAGCTTATTTACAGCTTGGGTAAGTCGATCCATCTGTTAAACACAATTTCACTACCTTTGACCAGGTATTTAATTATTCCGCATAATTACCTATGCCGAGCGCTTCAAATAAACCCTTCATATTCCTTGCGTGCCCGATAGATCTTGATGAGGGGCATCAGTCAAAGGATTCAAGATCTGATTTAGAAGGGATTCTTAAAATATTGCATCCATTCGAAAAAGTAGATGGTTGTGAACTCCTTGTAGATGTAGAAGGAGCCAGGCTTTATACTGCCGATATTTTAAATCAGATTTCAGCTCAGGCAAAAATTGCTATTGTCCACTTAATTGGTGATCCGCCTCAATCAGATCAGATCAGATTTCGCTCCAAAACCGGAGACTTTATTCTTTCCATTGATGCCTTTATAGAGAAGGTTAGCAAATTTCCAGACCTTCAGACAGTCTTTCTAAATGGAACGACAAACTCTCACATGGTTGAGCGAATGTTGATTCAGGGAGTCCCTTCTGTCATCACCATTAATGACCACAATCTCGCCAACTTAATCACTCAGACTTTTTATTTTCACCTTTTACAAGGTAAAAGTATTTTTCAGGCCTTTGATGAGGTTTCAGCACAACCCGGAATCACACTTGGGTACCGGGAAATAGATCCTACTACGCTCCAAAGTAAAGAAATTAGCCACCCTCCTCTCAAAAATGGCCTTTTTGCTTCAAAGACTAAATTAAAATCGCTACGCTGGAAACTGAGAAATCCTCTCCTGATTCCGGTAAATGACAGCATTTTTAGTCAGACCTCTCCACTGGATGAATACCTTCTCAATCCGGTTATGGAAACAACCCAAAAGGATTCTTCCCAGTCAGTAGTTTCTCCTCCAACTAAAAAAAGCCTTACTACCGGCTTCCCTTTCCTGAAGTCCAATAAGGAAAAAGAAGATAATGAGGAAGTAGTCAAAGTTGAAGCAAAAACCAGAAGTTTTAATAAAGAAGAAAAGAAACAGACCCCTTCTATTGAGTCCAAAAATCAACCGGTAATTAAGGAGCCAGTCAAAAAGGATGCTCCCGGGATTATTGAAAAAAGACCCAATCAGGAAGTACCAATCCAAAAGGATGAAAAGGAAATAACAAAACCGGAGGTGAAAGAACCACCGATTGTCAAAGAACCGGTCAAGAAAGAGGCTCCAAAGGTTGTTGAAGAAAAGCTTGTCAAGGAGGAGAAGGCAGAAGAACCTAAAGCAGAGGTAAAAGATAGTCCGATTGTCAAAGAACCGGTCAAGAAAGAGGTTCCAAAGGTTGTTGAAGAAAAGCCTGTCAAGGAGGAGAAGGTAGAAG
>JAGQVA010000361.1 GCA_020438265.1 Bacteroidota bacterium | reverse complement strand
CATTCAAACAAAGTATAACATTAAAAGAATTTACAAATGAACACGATTAAAAAATTTACAGGAATATTCATGCTCTCCTTAATTGCTCTTATGAGCAGTTGTGATTTTGACGGTATCTGCACCCAGGGCACAGGCCCGCTGGTAACTGACACTTTACAGATCGCCTCTTTTACAGGGATTGAGCTATCCACTTCTGCTGACGTTTATATCAGCAAAGGAGCGACTCAACTGGTAGAGGTAAGAGGCCAGCAAAACCTGATTGATATTCTTGAAACAGATGTAACCAGCGACGTTTGGAAGATTGATTTCCCTGGTTGTGTAAGAAATATGGATGACCTGGAAATCTACATTACTTTACCGGAATTGACTTATGCAAAAATCAGTGGATCAGGTAATATTGTGGGACAGGATACTTTCAGTACTTCCCTCATGGAATTAAAAATCAGCGGCGCGGGTGATATCAGCCTGGAAGCGATTGCCACTCAACTGGATGTGAAAATCAGCGGTTCCGGAAATATGATTCTCGGAATGGACACTGACCAGCTGACAAGTGAAATCAACGGTGCCGGTGATCTGTATCTTCAGGGAACTGCAGAAACACATTATAGCCTGGTTCGCGGGTCAGGAAATATCGAAGCTTTCGACCTGGTTACCGATCATACTGAGGTAAAAATTTCAGGAGCAGGTGATGCAGAAGTTACAGCAAACCTTCAGCTTGACGTAAATATTTCCGGATCAGGAAATGTTTATTACAAAGGAAATCCTGCGATTAATGCAGATATCAAAGGCTCAGGACATCTTCAGGACGCCAACTAAAAAGACTGATTATCAATTGAGTATATAAGTTTTCATTCTAATAAATTTCTCAGCTTATTTCACGAAAGACGTTCGCAGGATTTTCCTGCGGGCGTTTTTGTTTTGTACATTTTTTGATGTAAGAACAGGCAAGAAATCTGAGAAGAAATTTTAGCATTTTGACCGTGATTGACCTTATACGCCGAATTTGACCAGCGCCCTTTCCCATGGCTCGGTTGTTGCTATGTAATATTTGTAAGTGAAATACTCCTTTTTATGGTAAATTATTAACCCTGTATTTTTTATGGAATTGGTTTTAGATGTCATCATTGTTCTATTCTGGAGCATGTTTTTTCTAGCTACAACCCTTGGCGTCCTAAACGAATACCAAACAAACCACCTCAACAGAAAAACAGCCGAAAATAATCGGTTGGAAGACGACGACCCGGTTTATATCGTAGGTCCTTAAGGAAAATCAACAAAAGAAAAATTCAGCTGAATTGTTTTAACCCACAATTCGGCTTTTTTTATGCACCTGATTTGGGGGATGTTTTAGAGGCTGGAATCCAGTGGATTTTGGGGTTGGATCGGACTTTGGAAAGCCCGATTACTTTGTTCCGCTTTTACGCTGACGGGTACCAGGCCAATAATTGATTGGGGAAAAGTTTAGAAATCCAAAGGATTTAGATTTTCTCATGCTCAATATACTTTTTCAAAGCAATATTGATCACATCTTTGATACGGATACCTTTTTTCTCGGCAATAACGCGGGCTCTTTCCAGCACTTCGGTGGTAATCATGGTGCTGAAACGGCTTTCTACATGTATGACTTCCTTGCCCTTGCGGCGTTTCCAACTGGGGTTTTCAGGGATTACATCGTCAAAGGCGTTGCTTTCAAGTGCTTCTTCAATGGTGTCCAGGAAGCTCTTGCGAGTGCTCGTTTTTTTGGAAGGGGATGTTTTTTCGGGACTGGAAGATTCTATATTCTTCTCAATAGAATTTAAAAAGCTCTTGCGATTTTTGGTACGGGGCTTGCGTTTGGCTGGAATCAATTCCACCAATACATCCTCATCGTAGGCATCTCCCGCAAGTTTATCCAAAAATCTTTTCGCCATTCAATTATACTAATTTTCTTTCCTTTCTAATTAAACCAATTCTGTCTGTAATCTTTGACTTACCTCAAGAGCTAACAAAGAATAATCCTCCGCTCCATTACAGTTTTCGTCATAATCAAAAATATGTTTCCCCATACTTTGACATTCTGCCAGCGCAATATTGCCTCTGATTAACGTATCAAACACGGCATCTCCATATTCATTGCGGGCATGCTCCATAATATCTCTGTGCAACACTTTCCGATTATCAAATTGCGTAACCACAATCCCCAACAATTCCAGATTGCTATTCATACGGGTTTTGACGGTGCGCAAAATCTTGATAAAATCAGTCATTCCCTGCAAAGCCAGAAACTCTGGCTGGAGAGCAATAATCACAAAATCACTGGCTGTAAGCGCAGAGATCGTAAGCGCTCCCAGGGAAGGAGGGCAATCAATCAGAATAAAATCGTATTCCGACCGAATGGGGTCCAGGCTCTCCTGAAGGATAAATTCCTTACCCACTTCATTGTTTTTTTCAAAACCTGCCAGGTGAACCGAGGCTGGAACCAGATCCACTCCGGCAACTGGCTGAATCATTTTGCGGATATCATCCTGAAACGCCAATACCTGATAGATCGTCCGGTCCTGTTTTTTCAAGCCCAGCGAAAAAGTCGCATTTGATTGAGGATCAAGATCGATTACCAGTACTTTATGTCCCTGTCTTCCCAGTCCCGCAGCAAGATTGACGGTGGTGGTGGTTTTCCCTACGCCACCTTTATGATTTGCAATGGCAATTACGCTCATGCCTGTAAATTTGTCCTTTTAAAATATTATCCTATCAAAATTAATGAAAGCTGAAGAGAATAAAAAACGGGGAATGGCTAAATGAAAGAAAAATCTTAACTTACCTTCTGGAAATTTATTTTCAAACCCGTCTGACAAATGAAAAAAACACTAACCTCGCTATTACTAGCGGCGGCTTCCGTTATGTATGTAGCGGGACAAAACAACCGCTCTATTGATGGCAAATCCAACAATCTTACTCATTCTGAATGGGGAGCCGCAGCCGGTCCCATTGTTCGCATGACTTCCAACGGCTATGATGATGGGATTTCTGCACCAGGAGGCACAAGCCGGACCAACCCCAGAGTAATCAGTAATGCCATTTTTGATCAAACCGTCTCCATTCCCAATCCTTATCAGATCAGTGACTTTGGTTGGGCTTTCGGGCAATTTATGGATCATGATCTAAGTCTGGTGAATGATAATTTTTCAGAACCTATGACAATCCCTGTTCCGCCCGGAGATCCTCATTTTGATCCGCAAAATACAGGAACTGCTGAGATTCACATGTTCCGTTCCGTTTCAGACACTACTACTGGTACCAGCCCTTCCAATCCCCGTGCTCATATCAATGAAATTACGGCATGGATTGACGCCTCCAATGTGTATGGATCAGATATGAAGAGATCCATTTGGTTGCGAACCTTTGCCGATGGGAAACTGAAAACCTCTGCGGGTAATCTTTTACCCTTCAACACTACGACTGGCAAATATGATGACCCCATTGATCCGGGTGCTCCTCAAATGATTATTGAAGGTACCAAACTGGATAAATTTTTTGTAGCTGGCGACCCCAGAGCGAATGAGCAGCCCATTCTCACGTCTCTACACACACTTTTTGTCAGAGAACACAACCGTCTTTGTGATGAATTGAAACAAGCTAACCCTACATGGAACGATGAGGAACTCTATCAGCACGCCCGCAAAATGGTCAATGGATATATTCAGGCGATTGCTTTTGAAGAATGGTTACCAGCTCTGGGGATTGTTCTGCCAGCCTATACAGGCTATAATAATTCCATGAATCCCAATATCATGAATGTGTTCTCTGCTGCGGCTTTTCGCCTTGGACATACGCTGATCAACGATCAATTAATCCGCCTCGATGCTCAGGGAGATACGTTACCTTCGGGAAGTGTTACGCTCAAAGACGCTTTTTTCAACCCCATGTTTCTGAAAGACGATGGAGGAATAGAGCCTTTTTTCAGAGGAATGGCCACTCAGGCCCAGCAAAACTTTGACACAAAAGTCATCAACAGCCTCCGCAATTTTCTGTTTGGCCCTCCCGGTTCCGGCGGACTGGATCTCGTCTCTATCAATATCAACAGGGGGCGAGAAAGAGGACTTGCCGACTATAATACCATTCGTGAAGATATGGGAATGGCCAAAGCTACTGATTTTCATGACATTACCTCAAATTCGGCAGTACAAATCCAATTACTTTCCATGTACGGAAGTGTTGATAATATTGACCCCTGGGTAGGGATGTTGGCAGAAGATCACGTCTCAGGCGCGGCCATTGGACCTACCATTAAAACCATTCTCATGGAACAGTTTCATCACCTCCGAGATGGAGACCGCTATTATTATGAGAATGATCCGATGTTGAGTGCTACGGAAAAACAGGAAATTAAAACGACCCGTTTACAGCAAATCATTCACCGCAATACAGAGATAAATAACCTTCAGGATAATGTATTTTTCATTCAGCCATTTACCTCTTCCGTTGAGCCTGAAGCGCCTGTATTGGCTTCACTCAATGTTTATCCTAACCCGGCGAGCAGCCAGTTTCAGGTAGAGATGGAGGCTCAGAAATCCGCTCAGGGGAATTTGTCTTTGGTTGATTTGAATGGAAGGAAATTGGTGAATCAATCGGTACGTTTACAGGCGGGGATGAATCAGTTTTTGGTGAATATGGAGGCTGAATGGGCTTCGGGGGTGTATTATTTGGTGTTGCAGACGGAGTTGGGGGTGAGGAGCAAACAAATTATCAAACACTAAAAAGCAATTGCCTCATGAGTATTCACAACTAATATCTGAAACTCATGAGGCAAATTTTCGGGCTTTAAGTTCCTTGAAACAGATTCTTAATGGTGCCCATGCTTCCCATACTTACAATGCGGATGATGCTTGTATTGGCCATTGCCTTTTCCTTTCCCGGGATGGCTGCTGCCATGTTTCTGACAACTACAACTGTCATGGTCTTTATAATCCCGGTCGCGGTAATCGCGATCTCTTGAGTCTCTATCCCTGTAATCACGATCTCTTCCATAATCCGGACGCCGGTAATCTCCCCTTCGGTCTCTCTGATAAGTCCGCTGGCAATCGTCCAGTTCCCTCGCCAACCAGTCGTGATAATCTCTTAAAAAGACATTTTCTTTTTTGAGTTCTTCGTATTCTTTCTCAATGCGGCGTTCACCCCAGTAATTTTGCTGGAGGTTGAAGTTGGAGTCATAACGACGCTTGGGATATCTGGTACGGGCGCGATCAGCGGAACAATCATCGAGATCTCTTTCCAGAACTTCAATTCGCCTTTGAAGGCGCTGATTTTGTTCACGTAATTGCTCGTTGCGAGACTTATCATATCGCTTTTCCTTTCTGTTGAAGAAATCGTTGGTCATGTCGCTCGCTCCAATGTTTTTACCGGAAATAATCCCGGGTGTAGAAACAGACTGAGCCTGAACCTGGGCCAGCAGCCCGAAGAGAAGGATTAGAATGGATAATTTTGTTTTCATAAGATTCTAGTGTTTATAAGTGGCACTTATCTGTAAAAACACAGAAATCACTCTATAATTGCTTATCTGGAGTTTGGCTTATCAAGCGTGTTGACTTGAGAAAAAGAAGGATTATCAGCGGGGATTTTCGTGAAAGGAAGATTTTGCATAATTAACACTAAAAAATAAAAAAAAGTATGCAATGTGATTATTTTTCTACGTTTTTTTTCAGAAAATAAATATAAGAATACAAAAGTGAATATGGGAATGGGAATATTATCTCTTTGGCGGGAGGAAGACCCAATCATGGGAAGATTGCCAATAATATAGGTACA
>JAGQVA010000360.1 GCA_020438265.1 Bacteroidota bacterium | reverse complement strand
TTCTTCGATATTTTCGGGCGAAATTGGTGTGCGGTTTTTTTCTATTCTCATGAGCACTGGTACGATATGGCTGCTGTTGAAAATGGTCAATCCTAAAAATCTGTGGTTATTCTGGGCGATGATCGCTTCTATGGTTTTGGTGCATGTAGGAGGCTTTTTTGCGGCACCTGATTCTCCTCTGATCTTTTTTACAGCGCTGTTTTTGTTTCAGTACCGGCGTTTTATAGCCAACCCCTCAATAAAGGAAACACTCTTGCTGGCAGTGATTGCTGCTTTACTGATGTACAGCAAATACCACGGAGGACTGGTCATATTTTTTACTGCGATTTCCAATCTTCGACTTTTTAAAATGAAACAATTTTGGGGAGTTGTCATCTTGAGCACATTACTCTATCTCCCTCATTTCTGGTGGTTGGTGGACAATCAATTTGAAACTTTTCAATACCATCTTTTGCGAAGGCCCCAGGGCCATTTTCCTTTTGAAACACCTCTCAATTATCTGTTGGGGCAGGTTCTTTTCTCCGGCCCTTTTGTAGGAGTGATTGTACTTCTGGGTATGTTTAAAGTAAAAGCAAAAGATGAATTCGAGAGAGCGCTCAAATTCGTTTCTCTGGGTATACTGGGCTTTCTGGGGATTTTTAGTTTTCGTGGCTGGATTGAAGCAAACTGGGCTGCGGCAGCTTATATTCCTGCGATTATTCTGAGTTATCAGTGGTTGAGAGAAAAACCTGAAGTACACAAATGGATATATCGCCTGGCGGTTCCTTCTATCCTTTTGATGATTGTATTACGGGTTTATTTAATCTATGATTTTTATCCTCCATTGCGAAAAATCAGACCCGAATTTCACGGCTGGCCGGAATGGGCAGAGCGGATTGAGGAAAAAGCAGGTGATAAACCTGTCTTGTTTTTCAATGATTATAAACTACCCTCAAAATATACCTTCTACACAGGAAAACCTGCCTATACCCTGAGTAATGCCTGGTATCACAAAACCAGTTTTGATCTATGGGGAAGTGAGGACTCATTACAGGGAAAGGATGTAATGATTGTTTCACGGTCATGGGTAGAAAAAGCTGAGGATTTATTTGATGAATATGGCAAAAAATATTTTGTCAGGAAGGTGGATGATTTTGTCTCATTTTCTCAGGTGAAAATTCAGATTCCAGATGTTCCTAAAACTTTAAAAATTGGTGAACGGGATACGCTGACTGCTATTTTGGTTAATGAATATGACCATCCTGTGAATCTTGCCGTCAATCCTGAAATTCCCATTCAGATTATGGTAGTGTTTTTCAAAGAAAAGAAGACACATACAGTTTTGATTGCATCGGAAGTGTTAACCCACAAAATTGAGGCTGGCTCCAGTGATTCGGTGAATGTGCGGTTTCGGCCACCCCATGAACCTGGGACTTATCAGATGCTGTTTATGTTAAAGCATGGATGGTATTATCCTTGTGTGAATGGGGAAAGAATTGAAATAGAGGTAAAATAATTCTTTTTACATAAACCCCAGTTCCAGCATCGCTTCCTCCGACATCATCTCCTTACTCCAGGGAGGATCAAAGGTAATTTCTACTTCTACTTCTTCGACTCCGTCTACTTCTATGGCTTTTGCCTTCACTTCTTCAGGAATGAACTCAGCTGCCGGACAAGCGGGGGCTGTCAGCGTCATCAAAACATGGACCTGCCCTTCATCGCCCACAGTAACCTCGTAAATAAGGCCCAGCTCGTAAATATTTACCGGAATCTCTGGATCATAGATGGTTTTGATGACCTCAATGATATTATTTTTGGTTTCTGTCTTATTCATTCTATTCTTCTTTCAAAGTAGAGAAAGAAACTCCGACCCGAAGGCCGGAGCAAAAAAAAAATGTATCTTAAAACATTTGTCTGACTCTCTTCAATCCCTCTACCAGTTTGTCAATCTCTTCAAAGGTATTATAAAATGCAAATGATGCTCTTACTGTCCCTGGTATCTCATAACGTTGCATCAGGGGCTGGGTACAATGATGCCCGGTTCTTACTGCAATACCTAACTCGTCAAGGATTGTCCCGGTATCATAAGGATGAATCTCTCCCAGAAGAAAAGATATGACACTGGCTTTTTTTGCCGCTGTGCCAATCAGACGCATGCTTTCAATCTCGGGCAGAACTTTGTGCCCATACTCTAAAAGTGCATTCTCATGAGCTGCTATCGCTTCGATCCCAACCTCATTCATATACTCTATTCCTGCTCCCAATCCTATGAATCCAGCAATATTGGGAGTCCCGGCTTCAAATTTGTGTGGCAACGAACTGTAAGTAGTTTTTTCAAATCTCACCACATCAATCATGTCTCCACCACCCATATAAGGAGGCATTTCTTCCAGCCATCTTTCCTTGCCATAAAGAATTCCTACGCCTGTTGGAGCAAACATCTTATGCCCGGAAAAAGCAATGAAATCCACGTCTAGCTCCTGCACATCCACCTTCAGATGAGGAACCGCCTGAGCTGCATCGAGCATCACGGGAATATTTCTGGCGTGAGCCAATTCGATGATTTCCCGCACAGGATTGATGGTACCCAGAGAATTAGAAATATAGGCTACTGAGACAATTTTTGTGCGGTCAGTAAGCATTTGAGCATAAGCTTCCATTTCCAGTTCGCCCCGGTCATTAACAGGAATGACTTTAAGGTTTGCTCCCACCTGCTCACAGAGAATCTGCCACGGAACAATATTGGAATGATGTTCCAGTGTGGAAATGATAATTTCATCTCCTTCCTTCACAAATTTTCGACCAAAGGAAGACGCTACCAGGTTAATTCCCTCAGTAGTTCCTTTGGTAAAAATAACTTCTCTTTCACTGGAAGCATTGATAAACTCCCGAACCAGTTTTCGGGTATTTTCATACGCATCAGTAGCAATCTGACTGAGGGTGTGAACCCCACGATGTACATTGCTGTTTTGCTCCCGGTAATACGCTTCCATTCGCTCAATCACCTTTAAAGGCTTTTGAGAAGTCGCAGCATTATCGAAATAAACCAATGGCTTTCCATTCACCTTTTGTTGTAAGGTGGGAAAATCAGATCTGATTTTTTGTATGTCCAGGCTCAGGCTTTTTTCGATCATGGGAATGTATTTAAAATCTGTTTTGAATTAAGGAAGAAATAAAATTCCTTACCGGTTCAATGGAAATATTGTCCACTACTTCCATCGCAAAAGCGTAGATCAACATAATCCTGGCGTCATATTCTTTAATTCCTCTGGCGCGAAGGTAAAACATAGCTTCTTCATCGAGTCTGCCTGTGGTAGCTCCATGACTACATTTTACGTCATCGGCATAAATTTCCAATTGTGGTTTGGTGTAAATATTTGCAGTATCGGACAGAAGGATATTGCGATTCGATTGAAATGCATTGGTCTTCTGAGCATCCGGATACACGTGGATTTTTCCGTTAAATACACCGGTAGACATTTCTGACATAATGCCTTTATACAGCTCATTACTAAAACAATGAGGTTTCAGGTGATGAACTTCAGTATGATGATCAACGTGCTGAGAGCCAGAGAGCAAATTGATTCCCATCAAATGAGATTCAATATTCTGTCCGTCGAGTCTCATGCGCAGATTATTCCGGACAGTCTCTCCACTCATGGTAATCGTGAAAACAGAAGCCCGGCTATCGTCCTCCTGGTACACTACGGTTGAGTTAATCTGGGATGCCTGATCCGATTCCAATTGAAGTTTGACATATTCCACTCCGGCATTTTTACGCACCAGAATTTCTGTAACTGAATTGGAAAAACTAACTCCTTCTCCCACTGAATGCTGAGATTCTATGACTTCTACAGAACTGTTTTCTTCAATCAGGAAAAGATTTCTGAATTGAGTTGCCAGCGGCTGCTCTGAAGCCTGGGAGATATGTATAATGTGAATCGGCTTAACCGCGTTTTTTCCTCTTTTTACTCTGATAAATACCCCTTCCTGTGCGTAAGCGGTATTTAGGGCAGAAAAAATATCTTCTTCTCCATTGATAAGAGAACCCAGGTGCGTTTCAAAAATGCTTTTGTCTTCACCCTGAAGTTCTGAAATCGGAGAAATAGTAACCAGATTCTGGTTATAAGTCAAAGAAGAAAACTGATCCTGGTAAACGCCATTTATAAATACTAACTGGTCTGCTTCCAAATCAGGAATCTGGAAAGAAGTTATCTGATCGAGCGAAGATTCACCTGAAAACTGGTAATCACGATTCGCAATGGTTTTCAGGTCTGTATATTTCCATGCTTCCCATTTCCGGGTAGGAATTTCATGGTCTTTCAGGGCTTCAATTGCTTTAGCGCGAATATCAAGCTCCATTCCTTTACCATTTTTTCCCAACTGAGTAAATGGGTTTAAAAACTTCTCTTTCTGAGATTTATTTGTGGTCAATGTTTGATTTGTCATTCCAGGCAAGCTCTTTATAATTATACCGCAACATCAGCTTTAATCCAATCATAACCTTTTTCCTCAAGCTCAAGGGCTAATTCTTTACCGCCAGACTTGACGATTTTACCTTTGTAAAGGACATGTACAAAATCGGGTACAATATAGTCAAGCAACCGCTGGTAGTGGGTAATTACCAGGAATGAATTATTCTCATTTCTGAGTTTGTTAACCGCATTGGCAACAATTCTCAGTGCATCAATGTCAAGACCTGAGTCAGTTTCATCCAGAATAGAAAGCGTAGGTTCCAGCATTGCCATCTGGAAGATTTCATTTCTTTTTTTCTCTCCACCTGAGAAACCTTCATTAACTGCCCTTTTAGTCAGTTTGTCATCCAGTTCCACAATGCTTTTCTTCTCTTTCATTAATTTCAGAAACTCACCTGCTTTGAGGGGCTCCTGACCACGGTATTCGCGCACTGCATTCAGAGAAGTTCGCATAAAGTTGACCATACTCACGCCGGGAATCTCAACCGGATATTGAAAAGCGAGAAATAATCCTTCTCCTGCTCTTTCATCGGGCTCCATGTCAAGGAGATCTTTTCCATTAAAAATCGCCTCTCCTCCTTCTACTTCATAATCTTCTTTTCCAGCCAGAACCGAAGCCAACGTACTTTTTCCGGAACCATTGGGGCCCATAATTGCGTGAACTTCTCCTGGCTTAACTTCAAGATTCAGTCCTTTCAGGATTTTGTTTCCTTCTACGGACACCTGGAGATCATTTATTTTAAGCATGTATCGTTAAAGTTAGTTATTTGTTTTTAGTAAAATATATATAAATATTTATCCAACACTGCCTTCCAGGCTGATTGAGAGCAGTTTTTGCGCCTCAACAGCAAATTCCATCGGCAATTGATTCAGCACTTCTTTGGCATAACCATTGACGATCAGGCCCACGGCCTTTTCCGTGTCAATGCCTCTTTGGTTACAGTAGAAAATCTGGTCTTCCCCGATTTTGGAAGTAGTTGCCTCATGTTCAACCGTTCCTGTCTTGTTTCCAACTTCAATGTATGGGAAAGTATGGGCGCCACATTTGTCTCCAATCAGCAATGAGTCGCACTGAGAGAAGTTACGTGCATTTTGGGCACTTTTCATGATGTTGACCAGACCTCTGTAGGAGTTATTACTTTTTCCGGCAGAAATCCCTTTAGAGACAATAATACTGCGGGTATTTTTGCCCTGGTGGATCATTTTTGTACCCGTATCTGCCTGCTGCATTCCATTAGTAACAGCAACGGAATAAAACTCGCCTTCAGAATTATCTCCCTTGAGAATCACACTGGGATATTTCCAGGTAATCGCCGAGCCGGTTTCTACCTGAG
>JAGQVA010000359.1 GCA_020438265.1 Bacteroidota bacterium | reverse complement strand
CCTGGGCTACTTTTTTTGCCGCGACTTTGTCGCCCAGTTGAGCCATAACGTCTGATTTCGGCCCAATAAAGATAATTCCTTCCTCTTCACACCTGCGCACAAAGTGTACATTCTCCGAAAGAAATCCATAACCGGGATGAATGGCATCTACATTTTTTCGTTTTGCGACCGAAATAACAGCCTCAATGTCCAGGTAAGGACTTAGAGGTTCTTCTTCATTTCCGACCATATAAGCCTCATCAGCTTTATATCGGTGGAGAGAATAGCGGTCTTCGTACGTATAAATGGCTACGGTTTTTATGTTTAATTCGGAGATGGCTCTTAATATCCGAATGGCAATTTCTCCCCGGTTGGCGACGAGGATTTTGTTAAATTTGATAATCTCAGACTGCATAGGTGCTTTTTTGAATTCGGTCGAAATATAGTAAAAATCCTGAGAGATCAGGGATATGGAAAAAATAGGTTAATCTTATCATTAGTATAGATTATCACTACTCAATTTGTAAATGTGTAAATTTTTCTTTGCATTTTTTAGAAATTTCGTTTTTGTGATTGAAGATTTTTGTTCTTTGGGGAAGGTTGGAGGGATTTTACGATCTGGCTGGTATGTATTTAGTGTTTTTCTTTGATGTGTAGCAAAAAATCCCGTTAGGGATTTAATGTTGGTAGAAAAAAGAATTTTCGCTCTCTCTCAAACCAGCGCGCCCCAGGGCGCGCAAAGATATTGGAAACCCTTAATAGCTACCAATATTAAATCCCTAACGGGATTTTTCGCCATTTGGCAAATAAAAAGACCTAAAAACTCTGCCCGGCAGATGGAAAAATACATTTGGCCAAGTGGTAAGAAAAATGGCTCTCAATATCCCTGTATAAAACCTTGTCAGAAATAGCAAAAACCAGAGTTGTGAATTAAACAGTTTATGGTTAAATTAGTTAAATAATTATGAAAATGTCGATTAAGAATACCTTCATATCCTTCTTACTTTTGATTGGACTGGTCCTGTCAGCATGTGATAGCTCTCCGGTATTTCCAATTGAGCCCAAGGTGGAATTCATTGATATTCAGCCCAGAACGGTAAGACATTTTCAGGATTCCATTGTCGTGACCATCAAATTTCAGGATGGAGACGGCAATGTAGGCGCTTTGATCGATGGAGATATCAACCTTCAGTTGATCGACGAGCGCTACAAACTGGGTATTCTGACCCTTGAGCAGGCAACCAATGGTTACAGCCTTCCTAACCTTACTCCCGACGCCCGCAACCCATCCATTCAGGGCGAAATTTCTGTTACCATTCCTCTGACCGTCAATACTGGTGTGAATATGGAGGAAGAAGTTCGTTACCAGATCAAATTGTGGGACCGCGCCGGCAACCTCGCCGGACCGATTGACGGAAATCCGGATAATGCGGTGTATACGGATTTTATTACGGTTTATCGGTGAGGGAAACTTCTTTTTCTGTGAAAGTTTATTCTCAAAATTCCTTTCATATTTTTTTATTTCTATTGCTCGTGTGAGTTTCTAATTAAAAAGCTTTTATTAAGTGCCGCTAGGTACAAAATGTGGGTAGAAAATAGCTTGGGCGTAAAAGTACGTGCCGTTAGGTACGTAATGTAAACTCACATATCGTACCTAACGGCACGATCATCCCATCTGCCCTTTTTTCTACCTACATTAAGTACCTACGGCACTTAATAGCGATCTCCATTAGAGATTTGTATTATTAGATAAAAAATGAAACACGTTCTTTACCCACAAACTCCCTCCTCCCGACCACCCAAACCGTAACTTTTTCGTTTTTCCGGTTTATAAGATTTAGCGTTATCTTTGTCCGAAATTTCAGGCTTATATAAATTACCATACCCAATAAACTCATGCGAATCCTTTTCAACGTTCTGTTTACTTCCCTCCTGGTTTTTTCCTGGATGGTTACCCAGGCTGATGAAATTATGTGTATCAATTTCTCCTCGCCGGAAATTGATAACACCAGTTGCAATCAGGACAACGGAAGAATAAAAGTCAATCATGATGGAACCGCACCATTTACTTATTCCTGGTCCCATGATTCAACTTTGAATGACTCTGTGGCGGAAAACCTTCCGGCTGGAACTTATAAAATTACTGTTACTGATGTGACTGGTTGTACAGCAGATATGACTGTTATTGTACTGGAAAAATCCTTTGAACTTTCAGGAAGTGCTACGCAATCTATTTGTGCTGCTCCCAACGGCACAGCTACGGTAAATATACAACCCAATACAGGAGGAACGGCGCCTTTTACTTATCTGTGGGATAATAATGCAGGAAATCAGACTACAGCCACAGCCACTGGCCTGAGTAGCGGAACCTATAAAGTAACGGTAACCGATGCCGATGGGTGTACTTCACAACTTACCTTCAATGTACCCAATTCTACCAATGGGTTTGGAGCCTCTGTTTCCAGTATTAACGGAACTTCCTGCTTTGATGGAAATGACGGATCTGCAACGGTTATGGCAACTGGTGGGAATGGATCTTATACGTATGAATGGTTTTTGCCATCCAATCCTGATAGCATTATTGCAACAGGAGCTACTGCTACCGGACTTACCGGAGCCAGATATGTGGTAAGGGTAAGAGATGCTAACGGTAATGGATGTACCTTTAATACTTCGGTCAATATTCCTGAACCCGATTCCCTTAGACCTAATTTGATGGTGGCTGGTGCTATTGGTTGTCGGGATGCTACGGGAAGAGCATTTGTCATTCCTGCGGGTGGAACGGCTCCTTATAGTATTCTTTGGAGTACAGGATCGGTAAATGATACGATTGAAAATCTGTTGGCTGATCAGTATAGCGTGATGATTACAGATTCCAATAATTGTGTAACAGAACAGGATTTTTGGGTAACAACTTTGAGTGGCCCGTTTTTTAAGGTCGATACTTTACAGAAAGATAATTGTGGACTTGAAGAAGGAATTGTCGGAGTTACCATTGAAACTGGTAAGGCACCTTTTAAGATCCTTTGGAATACGAATAATTTTGAACCTTCTGATACAGCCTTTTTCGCTTATCATGTTGCACGGACGAATGGAAGAACTCCTTACGCAGTAACTGTCATTGATGCGGATAGTTGTATTCAACGCCGTCCTTTTGGCATGCCTGGAAATCCTCCCCTGGCGGTGGAAAATGTACAGGTCACGAATAATTACTGTGAACTGGATAATGGCTCGGCAACAGTACTTTTCTCCGGAGGAACAATGCCTTATTCTTTTCAATGGACAACATCCCCCAGCCAGACTACCCAAACGGCTACTCGACTGGCTGCCGGAATTTATAAAGTAACTGTCAAAGACTCGTTACTTTGTACATATACTGAAACGGTGGAAGTTGAAGATGAACCCGGATTTACCATTTCTACGACTTCTACTGATGAAACCTGTTATGGAGAGGAAGATGGTACAGCTACTGTTACAGTAAGCGGGGCAAGAGGTGCGATTGCATATAACTGGGATTCTTCTCCTGCCCAAACAACGGCTACTGCAACGAATCTTCCCGGAGGAATTGTCAACGTCATTGTCAGAGACAGTGAAGGGTGTGAGAGAAAAGGATTTGAGATCATTGATTCTAAAAATTATATTCAGACTGACTTTACTTATTTACCTGATACGTTGGGTCCGGTGGTTATTAATAAGGAATATCAGTTCATTGAACAGTCTGAAGGGGGAGACCGGTTTGCCTGGGATTTTGGGGATGGAGGAACTTCCAATGAGCGATCCCCTTTCCATGTTTTTGCCGATACAGGACGTTTTTTTGTTACCCTGACTGTTTCTGATAGTTTTGGAAATTGTGAGGATACGCGTACTTACGGACCTTTTATCGTTCAGCTGGATGGGGTAGTGCATGTGCCAAATGCTTTTACGCCCAATGGTGACGGATTTAATGACCGGCTGATTATCCAGGGACAATTGGTGGAAAGTTTTGAAATCCGGATTTTCAGTCGTTGGGGAGAAGAAGTGTACCGCAGCCAGACGATGAGCGAGGCCTGGGACGGAAGACTTCCAAGTGGAAAAGTTGCTCCGGAAGGAGTGTACGTTTTTGTTATGGAAGCTGATGTGCCCGGGGTGAATCCGATTGTCCAGAAGGGGACGATTACGGTGATCCGGTAGATTTTTTTTAAGAATACTCAAATTGCCTGGAGTTGTTATGACAACTTCAGGCAATTTGTTATAAATTTACTTTTGGTTTATGGATTTTTTCGCCTTTCTCTATCCTTCCTGTACAGTTTTCATTATTTTACAATAAAACATACACAATGAAATTTAAATTCATATTTCTTTTCTTAATTCTTGTTCCTTTTATCAACCAGGCAGCAAATGAAACCCAGGTTGAATCCAATATTTCCGAAGTAAATGTTTACCGCCAAAGGGCCCAGATCACACGCAAAGCCAAAGCAAAAGTTCAGCGTGGTGATAATCTGATTGTTTTCAGTGGCCTGTCAGGTTCTTTGCTCAAAAACAGCATCACAGTGAGTGGAAATGGGGACGGAATTATTCAATCAGTAACCCACAGAGTAAATTATCTCAACCGAACTGCCAAACCACCGCGAATGCTTCTGCTTGAAGATAGCCTTGAATGGATCACTCAGGAAATGCAGGTGCTGACGGATGAAAAATTTGTCCTGACCAGTGAGCAAAACCTGATTCTGGGAAATAATAAAATTGGTGGAACCGCAGAGGGACTGACTACCGAAGAACTTCAAAAACTGGCTAATTTTTACAAATCAAGATTGGCCGAAATCATGAAAGGCATACGTTCGATTTTGTTAAAGGAGAAAGTCCTGAAGGAAAGACAGAATGCCTATACTGCTGAAATCCAGCAAATAAGAGCCCGACGTGATCAGCCTACTCAGGAGGTTGTGGTGGCGTTTAATGCCAAAAGTGCAGGCTCGATAGAATTGACTCTCAAGTACCTGGTTAACGGTGCTCAGTGGAACCCCTTCTACGACATCAGAGTAGCCAATACCAAAGATCCCATTCAGTTTTTCCTTAAAGCAAATGTGGTCAATAATACAGGAATTGACTGGAATCAGGTAAAACTGACTGTTTCTACAACCAATAATACAGGAAATAATGTCAGCCCGGTTCTTTCTCCCTGGTATGTGAATATTGGTGCGCCAATCACTATGGGAAGACAACGGGAGCAGGCGGCAGGTGGTTTCAGACCTGATAGTCGTTCGCTGTCCAATACAGTAGATTTTGATTCCTATGCCAAAGAGGACGTCGGTGCAGGTTATGCTTACGAAATTACTCAGGCCACGGAAGGAGAATTAGGATTGGAATTTGCCATTAGCCTGCCTTACGATATTCCGGCGGATGGGAAAGAACATCAGGTAGATATTCTTCTTTCGGAAGTGAAAGCAGATTTTCAGCATTATTCAGCTCCAAAACTGGATCGGGATGCTTTCCTTGTTGCGAATATCAATCATGATCTACTTCGCGGTAACGCCAATGTCTATTTTGAAGGAACCTTTGTGGGAGAGACTTATGTCAATACGGATAATCCCCGCGATTCCATGCGCATTTCCCTGGGGCGTGATCCTAAGGTCCAACTGCAAAGAGCCAAAGTCTCCGATGTTACAGACAGGAAGGTCATTGGCAGCAATATTCGCCAGACGTATAAATATGAAATTACCATTCGCAATAATAAATCTGAAGCGGTTAACCTGACAGTGGAGGACCAGATTCCGGTTTCACAGAATAAGGATATCACAATTGAACTGACGGAGGCATCAGGTGGCGTAGTGGATGAGAATTC
>JAGQVA010000034.1 GCA_020438265.1 Bacteroidota bacterium | reverse complement strand
AAAATTGAGGTAAAACCCTCCGATATCTCTGCCAAACTGTTCTACGGTAAAATGAGCATCCAAATGAAAAGCCTGGGCTTCTGTAAACAGCGAATAACTTTGATTAATATGCTCCCAACGCGCCTGAACAACGCCAATATTTTCACCTGTAAAATTTGCCATTGTCGCGCGCAGATAAGAAGGTCTGGGGAGAAAGTCTGCATCGAAAATCGCAATAAAATCACCCTTGGCCAGATTAAGCCCATAAGCTAATGCCCCGGCTTTAAACCCAGTTCTCTCCGGACGGCGGATGTGTTCAATTTGTAATCCTTTCGCTTTCAGTTCTGCAACTTTTCGAGCAGCTACCTCGGCAGTCTCATCATCCGAGTCGTCAAGCAATTGCACTTCAAAACGATCCCGGGGGTAATCCACCGCCTCCATAGAATCCAGCAAACGCTCCAGGACATACAACTCGTTGTAAATAGGTAATTGGACTGTAACGAAAGGTACTTCGTCACCGGTTAAAGGCGTGCTCTTGTTTGATTTTTTTTCGATTGCGGACAAAAGTGATGAGCAAATGTAACTGTCCAAGGCTGTAAACAACGATCAGCGTCAGCGTGATACAATATATCGCAAGGATCGCATATTCCAGGACTTGAGACAGCTCAATCATAGCCCAATTATAATAATTTAAAAATTGTCCAGAGAATTTTATAGCCAGCCATAATTGTTCCTTTAATCGTGCCTGTTACTTTTGAGACTCCGATTCTTTGCCGATAATTTACGGGAACTTCGGTACATTTTAAGCCCAGCTTTGCTGCTTTCACCTGCATTTCTACTGTCCAGCCAAAGTTTTTGTCTTCCATGCCAATCTCCAGCAGTTTATCGTATTTGATTGCACGGAATGGGCCCAAATCTGTAAATTCGACTCCATATAAGACCTTGATCAAAGTTGTCGCCAGCCAGTTACCAAAAATCTGCTGAGGCATCATCGATCCTTTTTCCCGCTCGCCAGTTGCACGAGAACCAATGACCATATCGTAATCCTCCTCAATAATCGGTTTGATTAATAAAGACATTTCCTCCGGATAATCAGAATAGTCTCCATCCAGGAAAACCACAATTTCGGGTTTTTCATCCTGAGGTTTAGCAGCGATATGAGACATACCTTTGAGGCAGGCATTTCCGTAGCCTTTGTTTTCTTCTCTCAAGACCGTTGCTCCGGCTTTACGTGCATTCTCTTCCGTCGCATCTGTCGATCCGTTGCTTACCACAATAGTTTCTTCAACCAACTCTTCAGGAATATCTCCTAATACCTTACCAATCGACTCTTCTTCATTAAAAGCAGGAATAATGACGTTAATCCTTGCAAGTTTTGTATGTTGTTTTTTCTCCATTTTTATAAATCAACGCAAATAACGAAAATCTGGAAATGATCCCTGTCAATTGCCTGACAAAAGATTATTGCTTCCCATCACTATTTTTCAGAACTTAACCTCAAAAATAGAACATGCATCCACTTTCAATTGGCACCCGTGTAAAACATCCCCAATATGGCCAGGGGATCATCCTTGACAACTCCAGAGCTTTCTATAATGTTGCGTTTCCCAATTTTGGCGAAAAAGCGATTGATAAAAATTTTGAAGATTTGGAGATCATCGAATTGGCTCCGATTCCAGAAGAAAGAATCAGTATCGGCGACGTAGAAAAAATCCTCACTCAGATTTTAAGAAAATGGACAGACGTTGGGGAGACTATTCATCTCGGCAGTAAGTGGAAGGGAGGAACGATGACATTAAATCCCGGAGATCCCAGCATGAAAAGCAAAGAAATTCCTATTGAAGTCTTTTTTCATAAAATTGTGATGGTTCGTGACAGGCTGAGAGTACTTGAGCAAAACATCAATAAGAGCAAAAATCTCAGCGATGAGGAGAAGGTGAATATGCAGCAATATATCACTAGGGTTTATGGAAGTTTGACGACGTTTAATGTGCTTTTTGCACATCGGGATGATTATTTTACCGGGGAGAGTAGTAAGTGATAAAAAGTCAGTAGTTTCATAACCCTTTGACTGAAATGGTTTCAAAATATCGTATTTTTAGCCTATGAAGAAAAGGTTACCTGTAGGCATTCAGAGTTTTAGTGAGATTAGAGAACATGGATATCTCTATATTGATAAGACTAAAGATATTTTTCGTTTGATCGATAGTGGTAAATATTTTTTTCTCTCTCGCCCCCGACGTTTTGGGAAATCGCTTACTCTGTCTACAATTAAGGAAATATTTCAGGGGAGAAAAGACTTATTTCAAGGACTATGGATTGAGGATCAATGGAATTGGAATGAACAATATCCGGTTGTGCATATTTCTTTTAGTAGTATTGGATATAAAGAATTAGGGCTGGAAAAAGCGATTGAGCTCAGTCTTCTGGGTATTGCAAAACAATTTAATATTGTTATCGAGAAGCAGGGAATAAGCCAAATATTTAAAGAATTAATTATAAAACTCTCCAGGATCAATCATGTAATCTTATTAATCGATGAATATGATAAACCCATTATAGATTATTTGGATGATATTGATCAAGCCAAAGCTAACCAAAGGGTTCTAAAGGCATTTTATTCTATCATTAAAGATTCTGATGCTTTTTTACGCTTTCTCCTGATTACAGGTGTCTCCAAATTCAGTAAGGTTAGTATTTTTTCAGAACTGAATAATTTGAACGATATCACCATTGACAGGCGGTTCTCAAAATTGGTCGGGGTTACACAAGGAGAACTTGAAGCGAATTTTGATGGATTTATTTCTCAAAGTAGCGAAAGCCTGAAATTGAGTCGAGAGGAATTGCTACTACGCATTAAAGAATGGTATAATGGTTATAGCTGGGATGGTGAAACTTTTGTTTATAATCCTTTTTCTCTGTTAAACTTCTTCTTGAAAAGTGATTTTCAAAACTTTTGGTTTACAACGGGTACTCCCACCTTCCTCGTAAAACTACTTAAAGGCAGACAAGAAATAGATCTGGAAAATGTGGAAGTCGATCAAAGCGCGTTTGAAAGTTATGATATAGATAATCTCGATACATTACCTCTTTTATTTCAAACTGGCTATTGTACCATCAAAAGTGTGGAAGAATTTGGGATATATATTCTTGATTATCCCAATAAAGAAGTAAAGGAATCATTACTCCGACACCTAATTGGTGCGTACAGAAATGATTCCCCGGCTAAAACAACCCCCATTGTTATCAAACTTCGTAAAGCATTTATTGACAATGATTTTGAACGAATCATCTTCATTATTAATAGTCTGTTTAAATCGATCCCCTCTCATATTTTTATCAAGGAAAAAGAAGCGTATTATCACTCCATTGTTTTTCTGATCTTTCAATACTTAGGACAGTTTATTGATGCAGAAGTTCATACTTCTGATGGCAGGATTGATGCAGTCGTGCAAACAGATACCCATATCTATATTGTAGAATTTAAGCTCGATGAAAATGCCGATGCGGCACTTCAGCAAATCAGAGATAAAAAATATGCTTCCAGGTATTTAGGATCAGAAAAATCGATTATTGTTTTAGGCATTAATTTCAGCAGTGAGACTAAAAGTGTGGATGATTGGAAGGTTGAGAATTATTGAATTTAGAAGGGTAGATCCCGCTTCAGCTCAATCACCGTAATCTCCGGCACAATCCCAATCCGTCCGGGAAATCCCAGATAACCAAAACCGCGATTGACATACAAATATTGTTTTCCCGACTGATAAAGATCCGCCCATTCATCGTACATATACTTGACTGGACTCCATCTAAAATCGCCAATTTCTACCCCAAACTGCATCCCATGTGTATGTCCTGAAAAGGTCAGATCAATATCCGGATACATAGGCAATACTTCTGCCCGCCAGTGGCTCGGGTCATGAGAAAGCAATAATTTCACAGGAACATCTTCGGTTCCCTGATAGGCATTCTTCAGGTTTCCATACTTCGGGAAACGCCCTTTAGCTCCCCAGTTTTCTATTCCAATGATTGCAATCTCTCCATCGCCTTCTTTCAAAATCCGATGTTCATCCAGCAGAATATCCCAGCCCATCGCACGATGGGTTTGAATCAAAGTCTCCAGATTCTTAGCTTTTGCAGCTTTGCTTGGCCAACTCACATAGTCCCCATAGTCATGATTCCCCAAAATGCTGTACACGCCTAGCGGAGCTGTAACTTTATCAAATACATCCACATAATCTTTCATCTCCTCTGCCTGATTATTCACAAGGTCTCCTGTAAAGAAAACCAGATCCGGTTTTTCTTTATTTAACATGTCAATGCCTCCTTTTACCGCCGTTTTATTCCAAAAACTTCCTGAATGCACATCGCTGATCTGAGCAATTCTGATCCCGTCAAATGATTTGGGCAAATTGGGTAAATGCAAGGTTTTTCTACGCACCCGATAGTCATGAGCTCCGCTAATAATTCCCCAGCTAATTGCTACAATAGGAGCAGTCCCCAGAATCACTCCGGTTTTAGCCAAAAACTCCGATCGCGGAATGGCATTTTCGGCAACTTCTGTAGCTGGTTCAGGTCCTTTGAATTGTTGAATGACCCATTGAATCAATCGCCAGATCTCATCAATAAAGAGAAAGAAAACCATGACGATCTTGGAAACATAATTGGTAAAAATTCCCACCATAATGGCCGTGCGAATATTTTTCCCTAACCAAAAGGGATTCACAAAATGATAGGCAAATAAACTCACCATCGTCAGCACAGTAATCCCCCAATAGATATAATTAATAAGGTTTCGGGTTGTAGGTGCAAAACTTTGGCTGGCAGCTTTAATTCCCTGAAATACATAATAGTCGATGATCAGGAGAATCAGGGCAAATATGGGTATGACAATTAATTTATTCATGAGGATAGATTAGCTCTAATCTTGTATTGTTAATCTGAATTTTAGTTTGTATCGTGCACTTTCAGAGAATCTGTCATTATCGACGTTCCACCTACACATTTATTTTAGCGACTGAAAGGATAATATAACATTTGACAAAATCGTTTTGTTGGCGTATACCTTTCTTCTCTTTGAATAAAAAGATACGTAAGTGTAATTTTGCATCTGGTTTTCGCATTACATTAAGGCTTGATATGAACCTCAGAATTCGCCTTTATCTCTGTGCTATTTTTTTCTCTTTTACAGGGGTAAACATCCATGCTCAGCACACAAATGTAACGGATTGGCTTTTTGAAGCATCGTTCCTGATTTTGGATGAAAATCAAAATGATCTTCTGACAAGAGCTGAACTCGGGAAATTCGAGGCTGAATATGGCTGGTTTTTAAAACCCGAAAACTTTGCCCGCGCTGACCGCAATCATAATGCCGGATTAGACCGATTGGAATTATCTACCTATTCTTCCGTGGCGCAAGCTTATCGCAATGAAACAGAGACCAAAGAACTGGAGTCCCTACATCAAAAATATTCCTACTTTCAAAAAGCCACAGCCAAATATTTTAAACGACACCCGGAGCTGGCAATTCAGTTATTAGACAACCTCGCCTGGACCCGTGCGCATACAGAAGTGGTAGAAAAGCTGATTTCTGACCGAAAATGGTTAAGAGATTATCCTGATGCGATTGTTTCTTTACACAAAAATCTCACCTTACTGGTTGAGTATCCCCAAATAGCAAAAACATTTTACGAGCAAAAAGAAACGCGTTCTTTGTCCCCCGAATTTGACAACTGGCGTTCCAGGCATCTGAGTTTTATAAGGAAAAATCCTTCTGAATCCGAGACCGAAACAGGGACAGAATCTTTTGCTTCCAGATCCAAAGCTGACAATGCGGAAATACTGAGATTAAAACACCAGATACAGGATTTACAAGCCGAAAACGCATCTTTACAGAAGAATCAAATTGTTGAAAGCAGAAAGTATCGAACCGCAATTGACTCACTCCAAAAATCAAATCGCAAGTTTGAAAAACAGGTAGAACTGCTCAATAAAGAGGTTTTTGTTCTCAAAGACAGCCTGAAAAATGACCTGAAAAACATTGCTTTTAAAGACGCTGAAGAATTACACTCTTTGGAAGAATTGAAGAAGCAGGTGAGGTATATGAAAATTGAAAAGCAATTGGCCCGAATTGAGGAAGATTCCCTGCTGGCAGAAAATATACGGTATAGAAAGCAGATCGGTCATCTTGAGAAACAATTGGCTGTGTATACTGATTCCAGTCTGGATGACAATTTGGAATTACAAAAACTTGAAAAGCAATTGTCCAATGTTTTGGTAGAGTTAGAACTTCAGAAAAAGGCGAAAAATACAGTTGCTGACTCCATATATATCGCTTATGAGAATTTGAGTAAGATGCATTCAAAATTAACTGATGATTATCAAATCCTGCTAAATGATAAAGAAAATTTACTCAATACCCTGGAAGAAAACCTTGACAAAAAAGAGGATCATATTGAGAAGCTGGAATTGGCAGGCACTCAGGAAGAAGTAGAACTAAAAAATGAATTAATCCAGCTCAAGCAGGAAGCGAAAGCCTACAAGGCCAGTCTCGACTCTTTGTTGATTGCTCAGGAAAATAAAGACTGGGAAATTTCAGATCTCAAACAGAAAAAATCTTTGCTCCAGACTCAGGTTGAATCTCTCGAAATGGAAAAATCCCAGACAGTAGATCTTTCTCATCCCGAAAAAGAGGAGACAGAGTTACTTCAGGAAAATATCAAACTGGAAAGTCAGCTTGCCCGTCTCGAAAGAATTCAAAAAGAAGAAAGAGAGCGCAAGGCTGCTGAGAAAGATTCCCTCCTGGCACAGATGGATGAGCTTCATTCAGAACTGATAGAAACGAGGAATACTCTTAGTTTGCTGGAATCGGTCAGCGAAGTGGATACTTCCACCATCAGCTGGTTTCTAAAAGCACAGGAAGGGTATGACAAACAAATTGCCCGCTACCGGGTGAAAATTGATGAGCTTCAATATGACAACCAGAAATTGCGCCAGCAGCTGGAAGTACAGATTCAGGTGGCTGAAGAAACGGAAAAAACACTGATTTCTGAATTAGAAGATAGCCGCAAAGTTGCCATGAGGTTAAATAACCGGAATGAAAAACTGCGAAGCCGAAAAGGAGACAAACCCCTTTCCTCCAAAGTAAATGATATGCTTGAGGAGTTGGAAGAAGCCCAGCAACAAATAGTCATTCTCTCCAAGGAAAATAAAGCCCTTCGCGATCAGCTTGAAACCAATTTTACTTACCTGAGTCAGCAACTCAGACAGCAAAAAAAACTGGAAAGGGAAGTTGGAACCTATACTGCACAGGCGACTCGTCTGGCCAATCAAAATGATTCTCTGAATAAAAAACTCAGTCAGACCGCTTATTCAAATATCGACTGGACTGATTCGATGAGACATTATCGAAGCATGATTACCGATGTTGAGGAACAGATTCTACGCCAGCAACAATTCACAGATAATCAGAGAGTTCTAAATGAGCAGGTTGTTGATTCACTGAAAGAAGAGATTAAGGCTTTACAAAACAAGGTTAAAAAACTATCCAATATCGAACAGGTAACCGCTGATCGAATCGAATATAACGACCAACGGGAAAGACAGCTCAATAATTATGAAAACAAACTCCGGGAACGCAATCAGATTATTACCCAAAAAGAGTATGTCATCCAGGAAAAATTAAAAGAACTGGACCGAAAAGAGAAGAAATATCAGGATTTACTGGAGCGGGAAAAACAGCTTGATTTGCGTGAACAGAGATTGAATGTGAAAAGTGGCGGATGATTATTCCTAACCAATTTTTCGTAACTTTGCTTTAGATAAATGTAAAAGAATGGAATATCCTTCTAAAGCAATTGAAAACGCGGTAAATGAGTTGGCAAACCTTCCCGGTATCGGAAAAAAAACAGCCCTGAGACTGGCCCTGCATATTCTGAAACAGACTGAGGAAAATGCCGAAAAGTTGGGTGAATCCATTATCACCCTGAGAAAAAATATCCGCTACTGCGATACCTGTTTTAATATTTCTGACGAAGCAACCTGCAATATTTGCAGCAACCAACGCCGCAATAAGGAAATTCTCTGTGTTGTTGAAGATACCAAAGACGTCATCGCTCTGGAAAACACCCATCAGTTCAACGGACTTTATCACGTACTTGGCGGACTCATCAATCCTCTCCAGGGAATTGGACCTTCCCTTCTGAACATAGACCCTCTTATTAAAAGAATTTCAGAAAGCTCCATCAAGGAAGTGATATTTGCCTTTAGCGCTAATATTGAAGGCGATACCACTGCTTTTTATATCACAAAAAAACTGAAACCATTGGGCGTAAAAATCTCCAGCATTGCCCGGGGAATTCCGGTGGGATTGGATCTTGAATTTACCGATGAAGTAACACTCGCAAGGTCCATTTTGAATAGAACGCAAATCACCGCCAGCGAATAAAATTAACAGATTGACATTAAACCTGAACACCCTATCCAAGTTTCAATCATCATAGTAAACTACAATGTCAAGCACTTCCTGGAGCAGTGCCTGATTTCCGTCCGCAAAGCATTAAAAAATGTCGAAGGAGAAGTCATTGTAGTGGACAATAACTCAGTAGACGGAAGTCAGCAAATGCTGAAAGAGCGGTTTGGTGATGAAATTATTCTCATTGAAAATCGTGATAATCCCGGTTTTTCCAAAGCTAATAATCAGGGTATAGCGATCGCAAAAGGTAAATATATCCTTCTCCTTAATCCCGACACCATTGTTGAAGAGACTACGTTTGAGAAGTGCATCGAATTTATGGATTCTCATCCAGACGCCGGGGGATTAGGGGTGAAAATGATAGATGGGCAAGGGAAATTTTTACCAGAATCAAAAAGAGCTCTTCCCACGCCCTGGGTATCTTTTTACAAAATTTTTGGCCTGGCCAGCCTTTTCCCTAAAAGTAAAAGATTTGGCAAATACCATCTTACCTATCTTGATAAAGATCAAAATCATGAAATAGAAATACTTTCCGGCGCTTTTATGTGGATGCGGAAAGATCTCCTTGATAAGATCGGCTATCTGGACGAGACCTTTTTTATGTATGGAGAGGACATCGATCTTTCTTATAGAATTCTCAAAGCTGATTACAAAAACTATTATCTGGCTGATACGCAGATTATCCACTATAAAGGCGAAAGTACAAAAAAAGGCAGCCTGAACTACGTCAAAGTATTTTATCAGGCAATGATCATTTTTGCAAAAAAGCATTTTGGTGGTACACGCAAAAACTTTTTTATCGCAGCCATTCATCTGGCGGTTTATCTCCGGGCAATCCTGGCAATTTTTAACCGACTGGTAAAAAAACTGGGGCACCCACTCCTGGAAGGGTTGTTTGTCTACCTGACTACCTACGGAATTATGCTTTACTGGGAGCATTATGTAAAGTATATCGAAGGGGGAAAATATCCACTGGAGTTTAAGACGATTTACATGCCGATCTATGCCCTGGTTTTTGTGCTTTTTCTGGCATTATCAGGGGCATACAAAAAACCCTATCGGCTTAAACCCCTAATTCTCGCGCCCTTTTGGGCTTTTATTACGATTGCCACTGGCACGTATATGTTTGCCTGGGTCAAAAATTTCTCCCGGGCAATTGTAGGATTATCCGCCATATTTACCATGATTCAAACCATTGTGGTGAGAGGAATTATTAATAAAAGAGACAGAGGTTCATTCTTTTTTACAGAAGAATCAAGAAAACGGGTGATTATTGCAGCGGAAGAAAAAGGACTCAAGCGAATCATTGCTTTAATTAAAGGCGAATTGGAATATCCGGTAGAGATTGTCGGCGTAGTAAGCAATACCTTTTTTCAACCCCAAAACGAGAATACAGAATACCTGGGAAATTTTAAGCAACTGAAAGAAATCGTCACATTCTACGATGTAGAGGAAGTCATCTTTTGTAACCAGAGTGTTCCGACAGAGCAAATTCTCGACTTAATGACCGAAATCCAATCCATGCGGGTTGAATATAAAATTGTTCCTCCTGAAGCAGATTATATCGTTGGTCCTCAGGCCATTTACACTTCCCGATTTAAAGAAAAATTAAACTATAATCTTCAGAAACCCGAAGAGCTGATAAAAAAGCGATTCTTCGATATTGTTAGTAGTTCATTATTACTCCTGACTTTTCCATTGCTATTCTGGCTATACAAAAAACCCTTTACCGCTTTTGGGAAGCTACTCAAAGTTTTCACGCTTCGTTATCATATGGTCGGTTATATTAATCCTGAACCAAGGGAATTGCCAATTATTAAACCAGGATTATTAAATATGCTGGATAGGGTAAACGATCAGGTTCCTTCCCTGAAGGTGAATAAAGAAGGCCTGGACAAATACTACGCCCGAACCTATTCCTGGGATCTGGATTTGGAAATTTTGCTGAAAGGATGGAGAAAAATTGTTTAAATTGGACACTATGAAGCATTCTTTACAATCTCTCACACTTATTGCCGCACTCATTCTTTTCCCTCTTTGGGGAAGTGCTCAGTCTGACTGCAGACTTAAACCTGAAGATCTCAAACCTGTCATTCAGAGGTTTAATCCTTTTTTCTCGAATCACACCTGGGATGCCAAATCGCAGTTGGAAATGGCTCGTATGGGTGATAATCGTTTGATTATCATTACACAGGATGGATGTAAACGTCATCATACAACCTTTAATATGATGGTCGACCGAAAAGTAGCTACTGACAACAAAGACTTCTGGATTAGTGAAATGCGCTCAATGATGCACAAAGTTTACTGGGAAACAAATGATTATGAAGAGTTTGCACAGGATTTTGAAGCCAATTTCATTCGTAACTTTTCTGCTTACGGTCCTAATAATCAATTCAACTTCCCCATTGGTACCCGTAATTTTATCTGTGAAGTGAATTATTCTCCTGAACGAGGTGGAAAAATCACCATTGAGATGGTCAGTTTTATCTTTAAAGAAAGAGTCCATACGGAGAGAAGAGGCATTTCTACTGATGAGGATGATGGATGGTACGGCAATGCAAAAAGACCTTAAGTTTTATCCCGTCAGTCTGTCCGGCAGGCTGACGGGATAATAAAAAATTAGCGCATAATTCCCTGAATTACCAAATCATCACTGGCTGTCTCATAATTCATAAACAAAACCAGCTTAATCTCTTCTTTAGGCTCTTCGCTTATCTCATCCTGCAATACGTTGTGTTGTTTCAGCAATTTTTGATACATCTGAATCTCTACACCATATTGCAGTTCCAGCATTTTTTTTACGTCCTTTAGAGAACGGTTTTTAAAAGTAAGCACTCCTGTTTGCCAGGAGAGCGAGGAAAGGTGATTAAATAACATGATTACAATTTTTGAGTGTATTTATATGTACTTTTATAACGACTAAATCGGATGAAACCGACGAACTTTTTCATTATATTTTTTACATGATGAGACGTATAATTCTTTCCATTTGTATACCCTTTTTGATTGCTAATTTTCTCCATGCACAGATTTCGGAAAATATGTCTCTTCTGGGGCAATGGAAAGACGACACTTTGCCGTCCCGATATGGTTCCGTTTATAATGACGTGTGGGGATTTGTACACGGTAACCGGGAATACGCAATCATTGGTTCTGCAGGATATACGCACTTCGTCGATGTCACAGACCCGGGAAACCTGACAGAAGTTGCACGTTTCAAGGAGCATTCCTTAAGCCTTTGGAGGGATTATAAATCGTATGGGTTTTACTCTTATGGAATGGCCCAGGAAAGTGTCCCCTGGAATCCTTCCGGAATGCAGATCTTCTATCATGGCAGCCTTCCTGATTCTATTACAAAAGTCTATGATGATAATACTTTATTCACCACTGCTCATAATATTTTTATTGATGAGCCTAATGGAAGACTATACGTCGCAGGAAGTAATGTGAGAAATAATGGACTCCTGGTATTGGATTTAACCGGAGATCCTGCAAATCCTTCCTTACTGGCTTCAGTTCCTCTTCCCGGGGGATATGTCCACGATGTGTATGTTCGCGATAATATCGCTTATTGTTCTCACGGAAACGCTGGCCTCTATATTTACGATTTCACCAATCCAACCAGTCCGGCGCTAATCGGTAATCTCACATCCTATCCACAACAAGGATATAATCATAGCAGTTGGCTCACTGATGATGGAAATTTTCTGGTTTTTGCGGATGAAACACATGGAAGGCCTTTGCGCCTCGTTGATATTACCGATCTGAGTGATATCACTATTTTATCTACTTTTCAGTCTCAATTACTGGCTCCGGCAGCAACCAATAGTATCCCTCATAATCCTATCATTCGCGGGGATTATGTGTTTATTTCTTATTATCACGATGGAATTCAGGTGTATAATATTTCCGATGTCATCGCCCCTGAACGAGTCGCCTATTACGATACTGATACATTATTTACCAATTATTCCGGCTACGAAGGAGCATGGGGCGTTTATCCTAATTTGCCTTCACATAATATCTTAGGGTCGGATCAGCTGAATGGATTATTTGTCTTACATTTTGATTTGCTGAATCCGATTGTGCCTCAACCGCCGCAGCTTGTAGCTGATATTTCTCCCGAAACCGTAACACCCGCGCCGGTAAAACCAACCAAAGAAAAGGGAAGTTCTGTATTATCACCGATAGAAGTCAACCTTTATCCCAACCCTGCGCCAAAAGACAAAAACGTCAATTTGCAAATTGCGAATAACCTCCAGGAAGAGGCCAAAATCCGCATTTATGACCTTACAGGGAAAATTATCTGGGAAAGGGAAACCTCAATTTCAGTTACAAAAAATCTAGCTATTCCCCGATTAAAGCCAGGTATTTACAATGTATCTATTCATACAGAAAAGCAATATGTAAATCGTAAATTGATTGTTGAGGATTAATTAATCCCCTCCAAAAACCGAATCAAAAGCTCTCTCACCTCCACATATTTCGACAATTCAATCGTCGAAGGATTATCATTCACATCATGATAATGAGGCGGTCCACCAAGGGTATAAATAAAAAATCCCGGTACACCATTTTGCAGAAAAAAATAGTGATCGCTATTGGGTGCGTTATTTCTCGCCCGGACTTTAGGCACATATTTTTCGCCCTCATTCAGTTGGGTAAGTTGATCGAAATAGGAGGGATAATCCTTTCCTCCAACCGCCATAATTCCATCAATCCCATTGCCCATTAAATCCAGATTGAGGATAAATTTGGTTTGAGCTAAAGGTACGACCGGATTTGAATTCACATAATAATTCGAGCCCACCAAACCCGTTTCTTCACCACCAAAAGCAATAAACAAAAGAGAGTAGGGGAGTGCTTTGTCAGTTTGTGCAAAATACTCTGCCATAGAAAGCATCATTGTCGTACCTGAAGCATTATCATTGGCACCCGTAAAAATGGCTGGGCCCAGTTTACCCAAATGATCGTAATGCGCACTAATGATCAAAAATGAATCCGGGTGAGTCGTCCCCGGAATGACGCCAATCACATTTTGCGACTGAAGTTCAGTTACTTCCGTTTTGACGAAGATTTCAGCATTTTTTATTTTTTGGGGCAATTTATCCGCCTTCAATTCAACCACCGGAATGGGAAACTGCTCCCTGGCAAAACCAGCCGTCAATTTATTTTCCACCACGATAATTCCGCCTGGTTTCATCCTCATTACCGCAGCCAAACGATCCATAACATTCGCCCGATCCTGATATTGTTTTTTCTTTTCCGCATCATTGGCGATTTCCTCTGGCCAGCCATTTCTGAACAAAGCAATTTTTCCACTTAATGAACTGACTGACTCTTCCAGTGCATATCCAAGATCAACGACCTTGCCTTTCAATTTCCCTGCACCAGAATATCTGTTGACAATAAAATCCTCTCCTGGCTTTAGTTCTGTTTTATTCAGAATCAAACCAGCGTCTTCAATTCGGTTAATTGTCAGAGGAAAAGGCTGCTGATAACTATTTAGTTTTTTGGCTTTTTTCAGGCCAATTTCTATGAATCTTTTTTCTACATAATTTGCAGCTCTGATATGCCCAGCGTCAATATACCCTCTGCCTCCCAGTCTTTCTGAACATAAAGAATCTATTTCTGTACGCGCGCTTTGAAGCAACTCTTCAGAAGATTGTTGGGTGTAAGAGGCATTCCATCCAATAAAAAATAATATAAAAATGAGGTTCTTTAATTTCATGGCTTATTGAGATATTGTTTAATTTTGTTTAAAGCTTTGATATTTTACCACATAGGCACAGAGAAAACTTAGCGAGATACACATAGCATACAATCTTAACTATGTGAATTCTACCTGTTCTATATGTCTATGTGGTGAAAATCAATCATCCCCAAAATAGAATGAACATCCTAATCATAGACGCTTTCCCGTCCAATTTTATTGACCAGCTCAGCCAAATGCCGGTTACTTACACCTTCATTCCGGAAGCTGATCGCGCTGAAGTTCTGGAAAAAATCCCAGAAGCCGAAATTCTGATTCTCAATAGCAAAATCAGGGTTACCAAAGAGGTGGTGGATATGGCTCCCAAATTGAAAATGGTCATACGTGCCGGTGTGGGTATGGATCATATCGATGTCGAATATCTGGAATCAAAAGGTGTTATTGTCCTCAACACCAAAGGAGGAAATGCCGACTCTGTGGGAGAACAAACCATTGGCACACTGCTGGCACTTCAGCATAAGATTGTCCGGGCAAATAGTATGGTCAAACAATTCATTTGGGAAAGGCCATCAAACCGGGGGATCGAAATTGGGGGAAAAACCATGGGCATTATTGGTTATGGAAATACTGGTCAGGCTTTGGCCAGAAAGCTGGATGGATTTGATATGGAAGTCATTGCTTATGACAAATATAGAGAAGACTACGAAGATGATCACGCTGAGGAGGTTTCGATGGAGGAAATATTCAAAAGAAGTGATTTTGTAAGTCTTCACGTTCCTCTTACTGAAGAGACGCATCATCTGGTTAATAGAAAGTTTATTGATTCTTTCGCCAAACCTTTTGTATTACTCAATCTATCTCGCGGCCCGGTCGTAGAATTACCCGCATTGCTGGAAGGACTAGAAAGCCGGAAAATTCTCGCAGCCGGGATTGATGTATTGGAGAATGAGAAATTTGATCAGTTGACGGAGGTTCAACGGGAAAATTATGCCAAGCTTTTTTCCTACGAAAATGTAATTGTAACGCCTCATGTTGGGGGCTGGTCGTATGAGTCGCTGGAGAATATAAATAATATGATTTTGGCGTTTGTGAGCGCACTCATTGAGGATTAAACTATGAACATCGGATTCGACGCAAAAAGATTATTCTTCAACTTCACTGGCCTCGGCAATTACAGCCGCGATCTGGTGCGAAATCTGAATGCGTTTTTCCCGGAGCATTCTCTCCACCTTTATTCTCCAAAAATCAACGATACCGACCGTACCAGAGAATTTTTATACTCCCTCACCTATCAGGTGCATCGCACCAAAAATCCACTCAAAAGCTACTGGCGAACTTTCGGAATGGGCAAAGACCTGGTTCGCGACCAGATCGACATCTATCATGGCTTGAGCCATGAACTACCCTTCAACTTCCCAAAAGAAGTAAAATCCGTCGTAACGATTCACGACCTGATCTTCGAGAAATTTCCCCAACAATACGCCTGGGCAGATCGGCAGATTTATCGCAAAAAATTTACGCATAGCTGCGAAATTGCTGATAGGGTAGTGGCCATCAGTGAAGCCACCAAAAAAGATCTTATTGAGATTTACCAGGTTCCAGAGGAAAAAATTTCAGTTATTTATCAATCCTGTGCAGAGATTTTTTATGAAAAGGCAGATGAGGAAACACAAGAAAAAACAAGGATAAAATACAAGCTTCCCAAAGATTATTTGCTTTATGTGGGTTCTATTATCGAGCGGAAAAATTTGCTGAATATTGTCAAAGCCATTCACCTTATCCCACCAGATCAGCAAATGCCTTTAGTTGTGGTTGGTGAAGGGAAAAAGTATGCAGATAAGGTGAAGAATTATATTCATCAAAATGGATTGGAAAATCTGATTCACTTTCTTGCTCAAATTGATTTCGCAGATCTGCCTGCGATTTACCAAATGGCTACCCTTTTCATTTATCCCTCTTTATATGAAGGTTTTGGCATTCCGGTTATAGAGGCATTGGCCAGTGGTACTCCTGTTATTACTTCAAGTGTTTCTTCTCTTCCCGAAGCTGGAGGCCCTGATTCTCATTATGTTGACCCCAATAGCATTGAGGAATTAAAAAAAGCGCTTGAAGACCTTCCGGCCAATCAAGCGCACTTAACATCTATGTATAAAAAAGGTGAAGACTACGTTAAGAAATTCGATCGGGAGAAAGTGACTCGTGAGATGGTGGAGTTATATGAAAGTCTTTTATAATAGTTGTTTTTTCATAGTTTAAAAGTTGAGTTTATTACCTGACGTTAGCAATTCTCCATTTGCTGCATAAGCATCTTTCCACTAAATTGTTTTCCCTACAATTCTAACCTTTATTCTATGCAGTCCCTAAACAAACTAACGACTACAGTTGCTGGCTTTTTACTGTTTTTATGCCTTTCTCCATCCTTACATTCTCAGGATGCAAAAGCAGAAATCAACTACGAAGATTTTTACCAGAAAATGACCTGGCGAAATATCGGCCCTGAGCGTGGCGGAAGATCGCTGGGAAGTACAGGAAGTCCTGGCCGGCCAAATGAGTATTATTTCGGGGCAACCGGAGGTGGACTTTGGAAAACCACTGACGGAGGCAATAACTGGTTTCCGGTTACCGATGGACAGGTTACGAGTTCTTCCGTAGGTGCGGTAGCAGTTGCTGAAACTAACCCCGACATTGTGTATATCGGAATGGGAGAAGTGCAACTCAGAGGAAGTATCACTCAGGGTGATGGCGTTTATAAATCTTCTGACGGAG
>JAGQVA010000358.1 GCA_020438265.1 Bacteroidota bacterium | reverse complement strand
CCTGTACAGCTTTGAGTTTTTCGTCTGGAGAAAATTCCGGATATTTTTTCAGGACGGTCTCTCCCAGTCCATAATCTTCATAAGCAGCCACAGCCTGAATCGCAGCCGGACGCAAAACGGGATCATCAAGAAAATCAGACAGTCTGCTTTTTAATTCCGGTCTTTGAATCTGGGCCAAGCTTTTGAGGGCATTGATGCGGGAATCTGCTGAAGCAGAAGGATTATCCAGAGTCGCGAGATAAAGTGCTGCGGCTTCTGAGTCGCCAAATAGCTGGGCTATTTCGATAGCAATATCTTTGAGTTCTTCATTTTTCTTCAGACGGCCGTACAGAGAATCCCAGCCCTTGGGCGCCTGTAAATCGTTTCTTCCTTCCAGACCAGCTCTCATGCCGTTGAGTAGTTCCAGGCGGTTTGTACGGGCTTTCCCAAGCTTCTCCACCAGAACAGCCAGTTGATTGGCGTCAACCATTCTGCGGGCGATAAACTCAGTGATTAATGGAATCCTGGAAACTTCAGCCAGAGACATTGCCCATTCCGGATTTTCTGCCACTACTTCCTCCACGCCAAACCAAATCATTTTAGGAATATTGTGATCATTCGCATCTTCCTTATGAGTAACCAGACCCTTGGCAATTTCGTGGCGATTTTCAGGTTCAAGTCTTTGTAAGGAAGAAGCAAGATACATTCGCACAATAGATGAAGGATCAGAATCAGCCATTTTTGCAAATTTATCTAAAACTGCTGAGCTGGGAGTTTGATCTTCGCATAATAACTGAATGGTCCAGGCTCTGATATACTCATCAGAATCGCTAAGTAAGGCTAATAATTCGCTCTCATTCATACCTTCTATCAAATGCAAAGCCCAAAGCATCCGAAGCCTGTAATCCTGGTTTTTCTCCTGCTTCAACATGGTTTTTAATTGAGCAGGTATTTGAGCATTTAGTTTCCCCTGAAAAGCGCGATTTTGTAAAATCAATCTGGCTCTTCGTGCATGCCAGTTGCTTTTACTTGTCTGTAATTCGACCAGCTGTTGATCAGACAATTCATTCAAATCGCCATATCGCCCTTCCCAATTTTCCGCTAAAGAATTTTCAGGCACAATGCGATAAATTCTCCCTGTTTCTTTATTCAAGACATCTTTTCCACAAATATCTGCATCATGCCAGTCCAACACATATAAGCCACCTTCCGGGCCTATTTCCATGCTAAAACCAATCCATTGTCCATTATTGGCTTTGAGAAAATCTTCTCCGTGATGAGCAACAAACCCGGATCCTTTTTTCTCCAACACATCAGAAAGCACGGCATGTTCATGAATATTAGCCATAAATAATCTTCCCTGTTGTTCTGCGGGAAAGGCATCTGACTGATAAATCCTGGCGCCTCCATGGGCAGAGCGATGTCTGTGATCCACAATGGTTTTGATATCATCATAGACATAAGGATTAAAGTGCTGGCCTCCCTGACGGTGATAAATGCCTCCGGGAATAATGTGAAACAGATGCGGAATGACACAAGCGCTGATGAATAATTGGCCTTTGGCGTCGTAATCTATTCCCCAGGGATTGGAAAAACCGTGAGAAACTACCTCAAACCGATCTTTAAGCGGATGATATCGCCAAACTCCACCATTGATATCTACGCCATCTGCTTCCAGCAAATCGTCAGGGAATGGTTCTTTATGTCGGTAAATTTTCCCTTTTCCCACAGGTTTGCGAATTTTAGAAGGAGTCGCAAATCCTTCCAGGCCGTACAGCCAGCCATCTGGTCCCCAATGAAAACTATTGATGGTTTCGTGTCTGTCGCGAATGCCCCAGCCAGTAAGTCTAACTTCTATATCTTCCAGATCGGCTTTGTCATCATGGTTTTTATCAGGAACAAAAAGCAAATTGGGTGGTGCGCCCAAAAATAATCCATCAAAGCCTACAGCAATCGCTGAGGGAAAAGGAATTCCTTCCAAAAATACTTTTCGGCTATCAGCGACACCATCACGATCTGTATCTTCCAGAATGAGAATCCTGCTATCCCCGGAATTGGAGAATCCATCTCCTCTGGACTCATAATCCCGATTTTCGGCAATCCATAAGCGTCCGCGATCATCCCAACAAAAGGCCATGGGCTGGGTCATCATGGGCTCTGAAGCCCAGGCGTTTACCTGATAATCTGGATTTAGTGTCATGGCTGCAATCGCCTCTTCGGGATTTAAAAATTTGGCGTTTAAGGCTTCTTCCTGGGCAATTCCCCACATAGAAGCTCCTGAATAGATTGAATTACTCCCGATATATTGATTCCAGTGTTCGGTCATTTCAATATCGTTGAGAACTCCTGTATAAACCATGATCTGGTGTTTGATAATGGCGCTTTTCCCTTTTTCAATTTTCCAATCTCCCGTTCTCGCTCTTACAGGACCTACGCCCAATTGCCCATCGACACGCCAGGGCTGCGGGAAACCTGCATTTTCCGGATGGTCAAAAATGGCTATATGTGCCAGGTCTTCCCGGCCTTCCAATTTCATACCTACGTCCATCCACATCGCCCTTTGTCCTTCGGCTTCTTCGTTTTTTTGACGTACGGCATTGACAGCTTCTCCTTCAATACCTTCTTTCCAGGGCATTCTTAAAAATAAGCCTCCGTAATCATACTCTCCAATGGTAATTTCTTCTATGGCTTTGCCTTCCCATTCCAATTGGCACAAGAAACGTCCATCTTTTTCAAACATGGTCCAGGTTTGGGTTTCTTCCATAACCGGATTTCCAGCTTCGTCCAGGAGTTCATAAACAGTATTCCATTTGACTTCTGGTCCTTTTTGAAGAATAATACCAGCCGAAATTTTTCTCCAGTAATCTCCCTCGGGATGGTGGAAATAGTCCCTTCCATTCACTCTTGTAAATCCCCAGTAAAGACCAGTTTGGTGTTTGTGGTGTCCGGGGCTGAACTCTGTAACTTCACTTTTTCCATCAGGAGTTTTGATGGGATGGAGAAAAGGGCGAAAATCTGCTTTGGCGTGTTGGGTTAAAATGGGGATCGATTGCCCTTCACGAAAAACAGAGAGTGTTTGTGTAGAACTGTCCTGTTTGATTATCAGGTTAAGTGATACCAAATCATTTTCGGCTGGCTGTTTTTGGCAGGCAAACAGGATTAACAAAAGGAATAAAAATCCTGAAATGGAGTAGCGCATAAGGTAGTAGTATTTAAAAAATCCGAATTCTCATTAGGTAAGTTAATGAGAATTCGGAATCCAGCGCAAATAATCCGGTGATTACCAGATACTTTGCAGTGAGTAAACGTTTCCTTGGGTCAGTTTAGCCCTTTTGCCAAACAGGCTTAACTGGTTAAAATCTTCGTCAGGGAAAAAGATCTCTGTCATGACCAATTCTCCATCATTGACAAAAATCTCCACAGAAGCCACATCTACAAAAACGTGGATTTTGAGTTTGCCCTCCGCTTTGAAATTCGCTTTATCATAAGTGGCAAAATCATCGGAAAAATCCTTCTTACCGGAATTCGTACGATCTACGAAAAATTCTTCATTTGCAGGATTGTAGCCGATCTTCACTTCCTGCCCCAATTGATTGTGAAGTTTAATACCAAAATCAGCCTTTGCTTCAGGATTGTATTCAAACTCAAAAATGAGTTCTTTGGGTTTTCCATCAAATCCAGTCTGAGCGGTTATATCTATTTGGCTATTTATACTTACTTCTTCGATAGTTTTTAATTCACTCCTTAACACTGTTATATCTTCTACCGGACGTGAAATCAATCTGATTCCCTCATCCGTATTTTTCAAACTCAAAGTTCTTGGCAAAGTCATGGCACTGCGCCAGATGTAGGTAGGGACGACTGTTGCATAAACCCAGTTACTCATCCAGCCGATAAAAATCCGCCGACCATCTTCTTTCGGAATATCCGACCAGGTAACTCCTGCATAATTATCTCGTCCCGGATCGAGCCATAAAACGGTTTCAGGAGAATTGTCATTCGTAAAGGTTTTTCCATCAAAATCTCCGATAAAGTACATGGTTCCGGAACCTCCATTTGGCCCGCCGCGACCCAGCGAAACAATCATTACCCATTTTTCCTTTCCGTCAACGGGTAGTTTAAACAAATCCGGGCACTCCCAAACTCCCCCATGACTGCCCTGATCTTTTCCAAACTCGCTGGCCTGAGTCCATTCTTTTAAATTGGGAGATTGATAAATCTGTACCCTGTCTGCACTGGCAAAAATCATGATCCATTGACTGGTTTCCTCATGCCAGAATACTTTGGGATCTCTGAAGTCCTTGATACCAGGATTGGGAATTACCGGATTGCCTTCATAGGTAGTCCATGTGCGGCCTTTGTCAAGGCTATAGGCGATTCCCTGAGTCTGATAGTCATCGCGGCCCGCTTTTTCTCCTTCCATCAGGTGATAGGTATAAATGGCGATCATTGGCGGATTCCCTTTTTCTCCAAAACCCGTAGTATTATTCCAATCAATGACAGCACTTCCGGAAAAAATATAGCCTAATTCGTCCGGATACAAGGCAATGGGCAAATGCTCCCAATGAACCAGATCCCTACTAACAGCATGTCCCCAGTGCATGGGGCCCCATACATTGCTATCAGGATAAAACTGGTAAAAAAGATGGTATTCTCCTTCATAGTATACCATTCCGTTAGGATCATTCATCCATTGTTTTTCAGGAGAGAAATGAATTTGGTTTCGATGTTGTTCCTGATAATAAGTAGATACTAACATATCGTCGTTTGAGGTATTATCTGTTTGATTATTCTGGCAGGATATTACGATAGTAGTAAAAGCAACTAATACTAAGGAAAGGTTGCAGGACGCAAATTTGGGCATATTGATTATTTTTTAATAATTTTTTGGTAAAATTTTTCGCCGCCGATATTCAAAATTCCCATATAGATTCCAGGGTTAAGGGCATGGGTATTCATAAACAGGGTGTACTTGCCGGGTTCCTGATGAAGATGTTTTTCTTCTGCTATCACCCTTCCAGTCAGGTCTGTGAATGTGAAATCAATTGTATTTTTTTGCTGAAACCAATAGGAGATTTCCAGGTGAGTGTCAAAAGGATTTGGGGCGAGCGTTAATCCTTTAGGTAAAGGATCAGAGGTTCCCTGACTACCTGTACTGCCTTCCTTTATGGAAAGATATTGATCCGTTTTTACATTCAGTATCACATCTGTCACGCCGCTTGGCCAGAGAATTTTCAGTGTATCCAGTTGGGTAATTTCTCCCAGCCCCAAATGCATAATCAAACTGTTTTGACCTGCATAACCAGAACCGGAATTTAGCTCATCAATAAATATCTTCTCACCTGCTTTGGCAATAACTCTTACTCCAATTCCACTTCGATTGGAAATGACTCCTTCCGGTTTTATTTCCAGCCAGTGATTCAGAGAATTGGATTGGTTCCAGAAAAGCTGATTCCCGGTTTTGTCGTTAGAATTGGCAACGAATAAATCTATTTTCCCATCGTGATCAATATCTGCTCCGGCTACTCCAAATCCACTTCCCTCACTACTTAAAACCGTATTTTCACTTACCGGGATAAAAGCATTATTCCCCAGATTCTGATACATGATATTGGGATAGTTGGGTGTATTGGCCACATAAACATCCTGCCAGCCATCATTATCTACATCATAAAAACCTGTTCCCCAGCCCATTCCATAGTCAGTAACACCAGCACTATTAGATATTTCTGTAAAGGTTTTGTCTCCATTAGTCAGCATAAGGGTATTTTCATACAGATTCGTAATGTAAATATCGAGATGACCGTCGTTATTGATATCGCCCACAT
>JAGQVA010000357.1 GCA_020438265.1 Bacteroidota bacterium | reverse complement strand
TTCCTATATTGAAACAAGCAAAAAGTGAGACTGAAGCCAATTTGATTCTGAATACAATTGCTCTTCTGAAAGAGGTGAAAGACGATTTTCAGATTCAGATTCCAAGAGGGATTTTTGACCCTGAATGGCTCTCTTCAGAAGGGAGGCTGGTCAATCGGAGGTTGGAATATATCAATGGAAAATAGCTTTTTGCTGTTGGCCTTTAGCTATTAGCTGGTAGAAATTTGGCTTAAGCCAAAAGCTAAAAGCCAAAGGCTAATGGCCAACAGCCATTATTCTAAAATATACATCGTACGAATCCAGGAAGAACTTCCGCCTCCAATAATATTATTGATATATTCTTCTTTCGTAACGACTTCACCGCCTTTTTGAGTGAATCCCTTGCCCCAGGGCATTTTCGTTCCCCATGAGCCTGAGGCTAATTTTTTATCGTGATCGGTGATCAAAATGATGGTATGCGGAGTAGTCGCATTACTGACGACAATCATGGTTGTATGACCATGAGCCTTTTCGAGCGCTTCATCAATATTGTCTTTGCTGATGACAATCGTCTCGCGGGCACTGGCCTGGATTTGTTCTTCTGCTTTTTTGATCGGTTGTTTTTCCGCCAGGGCATCTGAATTAAGGGTATTCAGTGCCGCAATCAATTGAGAAACCGGAGCCAGACGTGCGCTTGAATTTGCTTGAGAACTGGCCAATTGGGGCTGGGGTTCTGGTTTTACTTCAGCTTTTTTTACTTCGCTTTTTTCGTTTTGAGCCATTTCTTTCACACCTAATTCCAGGTCAAGTTCCAGGTAATAGTTTTTCTTTTCCTTAATCATATCTTCAAGCCTGCTCCCACCCATGAGTTTGGATAAATCATGCCAGTCGGTCAGACGTTTTTTGATTTCGTATGCTGAGATCAATTTACCTTTGGGGTCGTGGTTTTCACGGGATGGTTGGTCCAGGTCCAGGCAATAGAGATCAATAAATTGCTGAATATTTTTGTCCAGTTTTCCCAGCGTATGCGCCTTGATAAAGGAGCTGTTTTCAATTACCAGGTCTTTGCCGGATGTGTTGGGACTTACCACAGAGAAGCCATTATTCATCAATTCTTTTTTCGTTTTTTCAGAGATTTTTCCGGATGGATCTTTCTCAACAGATCTTTGAGCCTGATCTCTGAGCGCCAGATATTCTTTCAAAAAGTTTTCGACAATGGCGTCCTGGGATTCTTCGCCTTTTTCGAGCGCGGTTAAATACTTGTTTTTGAGTTTCCAATTGTCTGTCCAATCAGTTTCAGGTTGAGCGTACAGGGAGATAATAGAAAAAATCAGTAATAGTGAAGCAGTGATTAATGATTTCATAAAAACTAAATTTGAGGTTTAACCCTTCCAGGGGATTTATAAAAATTTGATAGGTGTTTTGGGAAGTTGCAACGGCTAGAAAAAATGTAAAAGAGTTGCTTGACGCAATCTAAAAAAGTATTCGAATTTGCCAAACGATTGGTCAAAAATGCGCAATTGACATGCTGGGGTTTACCCTTATTCGATAAAAGGGTTGAGGAAAAGATGAGAAATCTATTGGCTAATAGACCGGAAAACGGACATTTGGAATTGTTTGATTTATTGAATTACTTCCAGGACGATTTTGCTCTCAGCACTGGTAAGCGTATCTATCCCAAAAACAGGTTGGGGGTCAATCCCTCCAATGGCATCAAGGACGGATAGTAGCGATTGATATTGGGCTGGTGGCTGAGTATGAATGTGACATCCTATTTTCTCTTCCGGGGTTTTCTTTTGATTAACCAAATAGGTCTTTATTGCATTCAGATCTTTGGATAAGAGGAAGTTGGACAATGTATCAGATGATATCCTGGCTCCTTCAAAAACCATATATGTATCAGAGAGAATGATTAGGCTAAAAATCCTGATTGGCGAAGGATTTTCCACTACTTCCTGCTCCTGCGCTGGCATGTTAAACTCAGGAATAGGATTAGAATAATTGAAGATAATAGATGGAACGAAGTATAATAATCCAGCCCCGATTGAGACAATTACAAAAACCCACAACGCCTGACGGTTGCGACGTTCCATTCTTTCTCGAATTTTATCAGAATGGTGTGTGCGAGACATAAAATTGGATCTTTAAATGTTCTAAGGAAATATCTACCTACCAATACCAATCCATTACAGATGCCTTTTCCCACCAGTTGAGCCCATATTGTTTCCAATCCATAGCCCTTTTACATCTTCTTTTTCAACTTCTCCATCATATTTAAAAACGGAGTGGTATTCTGCATGATGTAAAAATGAAGATAAGGAATACCAGCATCCAACAATTCTAAAGCCTGTTTATAGGCCCAATCTACCCCAACCTGTATTTCTTCGGCTCTGTCTTTTGCCGCAAACATCCGTTCTGTCAATTCTTCAGGAATATCAATATGAAATACAGAAGGCAGGCGGGAAAGCTGAGTCTTGGAAGTTATAATTTTCATCCCCGGTACCAGCGGCATATTTATACCAAAATCTTTGGCAATTTTTATAAAATCCAGAAACTTGGAAGTATCATAAAACATTTGTGACACAGCGTAGTTGGCTCCGGCTTCTTCCTTTTTCTTTAGAATTTGCAGGTCAAACTTCAGGTTGGGAGACTGAAAATGTTTTTCAGGATAACAGGCGACTCCGATGCAGAAATTGGATTTGGCAGCATCAATCAATTCATCGATATAGATGCCTTTATTCATATCCGAGATTTGTTTGACCAGATCAACGGCATTGGCGTTGATTGTGCGGTCCTGGGGAATAGGACGCGGTTTTTGTTTATCCCCGCGAATAGCCAGTACATTCTCAATTCCGAGATAATTAAGCTCAATCAGGGCATCTTCTGTCTCTTCACGGGTAAACCCGCCACAGAGCAGATGGGGAACCGGTTCGAGATTGAATTTGTATTTAATGGCAGCACAAAGACCAAAAGTTCCAGGGCTTTTTCGTTTTACCTTTTTCTTAAAGCTACCATCCTTACTTTCTTCATAAATGACTTCGGCAGCGTGGCTGGTAACATCAATGAAAGGGGGATGAAAAGGCATTACCGACTCTATAGCCGCGTGTAATTTTTGAATATTACGACCTCTGCGTGGAGGAATGATTTCAAGGCTAACAGTTGGGTTTTTTGTGCTATTTAAATGGTCAATGACTCTCATTTGCTATTTTTTATTCTACCGAGTGGCAAATATAGAAAATGAGACGATAGAATAAACGATTATTTGAGATTAGCGACTTAAGCTTGTCTGATTGCTTCCACAGGATCAAGAGAAGCAGCAATCCCTGCGGGAATCACTCCGGAGACAAGACCAATAAAAGCCGATAGACCCACGCCGACCATCAGATCCGAAAATGCAAAACTGACTGACATGGGCAGGGAAAACTGTGCAAGAACTGCATCCACCCCTAATCCGAGTAGAAATACGAGAAACAATCCAATTAATCCGCCCATTAAACAAACCATAATAGCCTCGGAGATAAATTGAAACAGAATAAAACTACGGGTTGCTCCAAGGGCTTTTTGAATACCAATTTCTTTGGTTCGCTCCTTAACTGAAATGTACATGATATTCCCGATACTGAACCCTCCAATGAGAATGGAGAAAATGCTGATTGCCCATCCTCCTTTTTCCAGATACCCAAAAAATTTATCAAACTGATTCATCAGGGCTTCCTGCTTGTTGATGGCAAAATTGTTTTCTACCTGGGGACGAAGGCCTCTGGATGCCCGCATAATCCCTTCGATTTCGTTTTCTACAAAGGGGAGATTTTCATGCGAACTGGCCTTAATCATGATGATTTTTTCTGAAGACCGGCTGGTCAGACTGTAAAGTTTTGCGAAAACACGGTAGGGAATGTATATTTTATCATCTTCACTGGCAGCTCCAAACATCATATTGGCACCTTGTTTTTTCCCCACTCCAATAACCAGGATGCGTTTTCCTCTTATCCTGATATAATTTCCAACTGCTTTTTCGGGCGAACCAAAAAGAGATTCAGCAATATTATATCCTATCATGCAAACAGAACTACCCAGATGATGCTCAACTTCAGAAAAAAATCTGCCAGCCATAAAATCTATTTCAGATACTTTTGCAACATCTTCCGTAACTCCGTTTACTTCAACTCCCGAGACACTTAACCCCTCAGCCTTAATTGTCTGATTGCGCATCGTAACTGAAAACATCACTCCCTCGACCCCATTCAGATTTTGTTTGAGTTTTTGAAAGTCTTTATAGTTAACCATTGGGCGGTTGAAAAATTTAAACCAATCCTGACGACCTTCATCCCAGGGAAAATGATGGACAAATATGGTCGTATTGCCCAGCGCAGATATATTTTTGGTTATAGAAGTCTGCATAGAGTTGACCATCGTAAGAATACTGACAATGGCAAAGATTCCCACAGCTACTCCAAGCATGGTTAAAAATGAACGTAACCGATTCGCCGCAATGGCGTCAATTGCTATTTTTAAACCCTCTTTGATGAATTGAATCAAGTTCATACCAGCAATTTAAGAAAGATAACCCTAAAGTTAACATATCGTTTAATCGGAGTGAAATTAACCGCCAATTTTTTATTATCTTATCAGGCAAATACAAAAATAATGATGAAGAACATGATGAAGAAGTGTGTATTGATTCTGTTTTTAGGTTTTCTGTCTTTGACTTCACGGGCAGACTATATTCTGGTTCCGATGGATTATACACAATCCGACCATTTGAAGGCTTATGGTATTGCCTATTGGGTACTGGAATATCAGGTAAATGTAGAGTGGTTGCTTAACTACAGAGGGGGAAGTTTTATGTTCAAGCATACGAGTGTATTTGCCGAAGAACTTCAGATCAGAGGAATAAAGTTTGAAAAAATTTCAGATAGCAAATCCAGCCAGATTCTGGCTTATGTCACTTCCAATGATGTGAATATGGACGCGGTAAAGCTGGAAAAAGCGCCTAAAATCGCTGTTTATTCGCCTAAAAATAAACAACCCTGGGATGATGCGGTAACTCTGGCTCTGACCTATGCAGAGATTCCCTATGAAGTCGTTTACGATCCTGAAGTGCTTGACGGAAAACTAACCGACTACGACTGGCTTCACCTTCATCATGAAGACTTCACGGGGCAATATGGTAAATTTTATGCCTCCTACCGCAATGTAAAATGGTACCAGGAAGAGGTAAAAGCGCAGGAAGCCACTGCTCAGATGTACGGCTATTCTAAAGTCAGTGATATGAAACTGGGCGTTTCCAAAAAGATCAAACAATTCCTGACAGATGGAGGATTTTTATTTGCAATGTGCTCCGCAACAGACACTTATGATATTGCGCTTTCAGCGGAAGGCGTAGATATATGCGAAAGTATGTTTGACGGAGATCCAATGGATCCCAGAGCGCAGGAAAAACTGGATTATTCTCGCACACTGGCTTTTAAGGATTTTCGTCTGATCAAAAGTCCCTATCAGTATGAATTCTCTGATATAGATTCCAATCTGGGGCGTCGTGTTCCGGAGCACATGGATTATTTCACTTTATTTGAATTTTCAGCTAAATGGGACCCTGTTCCTACCATGCTTTGCCAAAACCATACCCGCACGGTTAAGGGATTTATGGGACAAACTACCGCCTTCAGAAAGTCATTGCTCAAATCGGAAGTATTGATTATGGGTGAATTAAAAGCTTACGGTGAGGCCCGTTACGTACATGGAAACCTTGGAAAAGGTATGTGGACTTATTATGGTGGACATGACCCTGAAGACTATCGCCATTTTGTAGGTGAAGATCCTACCGACCTGG
>JAGQVA010000356.1 GCA_020438265.1 Bacteroidota bacterium | reverse complement strand
GTAGCATTGAGAATATTCACCTGATCAATTCTGGGCGCGGAGATCATGCCCACATTCCAGGCGATGGCTTCTTCAAGGATTACCGGTCGAATTTCCATCCGCTGTTTATGGGAGAGTTTTTTGGAATCATTCAAAACCGGATGAGTAAAATCCGGGGGTAAAATAACGGCTGCTGCTACTACGGGTCCAGCAATACAACCTCTTCCCGCCTCATCTACACCCGCCTCAAAAGGGTGTTGTGAATATTTATTCTTGAGTGCCATGATAGAACAAACATAAGCAATAAATTTTTGGGAAAGGAATCCAGAAATATTTTTCATTTATGAAATATCCCTGTATTTTTACAAAGTAGAAATATCCTTGCTTCTATCATTTTCCCAAACTAATTATTGTAAGATTTATGCTACATAATTTCAGGAAGCAATCAGGATATTAACAGTTTTGTTTCCTTCCCATAAAACTGCTCTATTCAATCAACATCTTTTAGCTTTACTTTAACTTTCAATGAAAAAAGAAATATCAGGTATTTCCTGGATTCCTCTTTTGACCTTGCTTGGCTTTTATATTTTTTCATCTTCAAATCTTTTCGCTCAGCCCGCTAATGACAATCTCTGTAACGCGGCAGCCCTCGTAGTTGGAGCCAGTTGCTCCGGAACCCCCAACGGAAATAATACAAATGCGACAGCTCAGACTGGTGAACCCGTCGCCTCATGCTATTCGGGCGGGACAAATTCTGCATGGTTTAGTTTCGTAGCTCCTGCCTCAGGCTTGGTTACCATCAGTACAGATTTTCCCATTGGTACCAATGACGATACGGAAATTGCCCTCTACGACCTTCCTGGCGGAAATTGTAGCTCTCTGGGGTCTCTGGTAGAACTGGCTTGTAGTCAGGATATTAGCTTTACCAATTACCTTTCTTTTATTCCTGTTACTTCTGTAACACCCGGACAGACTTATTATGTTTCCGTTTCGGGATGGAATGGAACGCAGGGAACCTTTTGTATTGAGGTGAATAATGCCGTTCCACCGACGAATGACTCTCTCTGTAACGCGACTTCTCTTATCGTTGGGGGAAGTTGCTCTGGAATGACAAATGGCGATAATACCAATGCAACTGCAGAACCGGGAGAGCCTTTGGCAACGTGTTTTGTCGGGGGGCCCAATTCTGTATGGTATACCTTTATCGGTCCTCCTTCCGGTCTGGTCAATATTACCACAGACAATGGACTGGGCACCAATCACGATACAGAAATTGCCCTCTATGCTCTGCCAGGTGGGAATTGTATGAACCCTTCAGGACTTGTGCAACTGGCTTGCGACCAGGATATTGGCAATGGTAATTACATGTCTACCATCACCGGTGGAATAGTAACACCCGGGCAGCTTTATTTCATACAGGTTTCCGGTTGGGATGGTACAGAAGGAACTTTTTGTATTACTGTAGATGAAGTAATTGCACCTTCCAACGACTCCCTGTGTAATGCGACTCCCCTGGTCATGGGAGCAGGATGTAACGGTACAACCAACGGCGATAATGCAAGCGCTTCTTTTCAGGGGGGAGAACCGATGGCTTCCTGTTCTAATGGAGTAAATACCGTCTGGTATAGCTTTGTAGGGCCTCCTTCCGGATTTGTTCGCCTTCGGACCGATACTACAGGTGTTGGAGGAACAAATGCATTGACTTCAATGGGGTTATTCGTCCTGCCCGGAGGCAATTGCCAAACTCCAATGGATTTGTTTGAGATCAATTGCGCCGCCAATAATGGATTTAATGGAGCTTTATTAGACAGTATTGTGGTAACACCAGGAGAAACCTATTATATCCAGGTTTCCGGTGGTACAGGTTCTTTCTGTATTCGTGCAGAAGAAGTTAATCCCAGTTTTTCTGCTCCAATCAATGATACCCTTTGCAATGCCATTCCTTTGATTGTTGGAGGCTCATGTAATCCCAATAACCCTAATGGCAATAACATGGGTGCTACTTTTGAAATCAATGAACCCGTGGGAAGTTGTTTTGTGGGAGGTGCCAATTCGGTGTGGTATACTTTTATTGGTCCTCCGTCAGGATATGTGAATGTTACAACCAATCTTCCGGTTGGAGCAGGTTTTAGTATGAATGATGATACTGAACTGGCTGTATATGAACTGCCCAACGGAGATTGTTATAATTTGTCAGATCTCAACGAGGTGGGTTGTAACCAGGATCTGAATGCGAATATTTCCCATGCTGAAATACCTATTCTCCAGGTTAACCCTGGCGTTCTCTATTTTATTCAGGTTTCCGGATATAATGGAGCAGAAGGAGCTTTTTGTATTGAGGTAAGCTCTACGGCACCTCTTGCCAATGACGAGCCATGTGATGCTGTATTACTTCCTGTAGACGGAACAACGGTTACCAGTGGCAATAATATGGGAGCTACCGTTAAACTGAATGAAAACCTTATTTCTCCTCCCACAAATGATGGCGACGGGTTTGATGGATGGAATGAATCCGACATAGAGGCTTCCGTTTGGTACAAATTTGTGGCTCCACCTTCAGGCGCTGTCTTTGTAGATCTTTGTAATAGCGACTTTGGAGGGGGAACCAATTTTGATACCCAGGTAGCCATTTATTCCTCCTCTGATTGCAGTGATTTTACGCAATTCACCCTCAAGGGCGCAAATGATGATCTGATCGGTTGCCAATCACTTTTTGCTTCTTATCTGGAAGTATTCTGCCTGACACCTGGAGAGACTTTCTTTGTGTTGGTTGACGGATGGGATGGTGAAATCGGAAGTTTTGGTATCCGTATGGGCGAAATTATTCGTCCGCTTACCGTAGGATCAGTTGATTTGGACCCTTCCTGTGCAGGAGAAAATGATGGCCGTATTCAGGTTGTTGGTAATGGTGGAAACGGAGAATACAGTTTTGTATGGAATGATGGAGATACAACTGCTTTGAGAACAGATCTATCTATCGGCATCTATACTGTTTCGATGGAAGATGGGTGTGATAGTATCGTTACTCAGTCATTTGTCCTGGCTGGAAATCCGGATTTGAGTGTGGAGGCAGGAGATGATCAGCTCGTTTGTAATGGAGATTCTGTCGAATTGGGAGGACTTAATATCGCCACAGGTGGTTCCAGGATTCTTTCCGAACAGGGTTTTGTCATTAACACCGGCAATCAGAAATTCTCCAGTTTCTCTTTGACTGGTCCCGAAAATCTGAGTCAGACTGCTTCTGTTGTGAATCATTCTACCATTGCAGGAGATTTTATAGGCGGAAATTTTTATGCATTGGACCGGATTAATAAACGATTGATCCGAATTGATACTGCTTCGGGTAGTCAAATAGTCGTAGGTAGTGTTGTCCCTGCTATGGGAGAGGGTTGGACGGGTCTGGCTTATGATCCTGCGAATTCCATTCTGTATGGTTTAACTGTGGCTCAAAATCCCAATAATGATGTGTTTACCACCCGCTTGTACACCATTGATCCTGTAACTGCTATGGCGACAGCAGGGGCTATGGTTGATATTGATGTATTGACCGCTTTTGCCATTGATAATAATGGTATGGCTTATGGAATTGACGCTCTGGCAAATCAACTGGTAACACTGGATCTGACGAATGGATCTACTTCTGCAATCGGTGCAACGGGATATGAAGCCTCCCTGATTGAAGATGCAGACTTTGATCCGGAGACCAATCAATTGTATATCATCGCCTCGGATGAGGGAGGCACCGGTTCCGGATACGAACTGAGGCTTGCCGATCTTAATTCCGGAGCAACTATGCCCGTTGGAGCATTCACTGGTAGTTTTGAACCGGGAGGTTTTGGAATCTCAAATAGTACCGCAATTCCCTACAGCTTCAGCTGGACGCCGGCTATGGATCTTTCTGACCCTTTTGCGGCAAACCCCAAGCTGGAAGCCAAAACCTCAGGAACCTATATTGTAACGGTAACTGACGCATGTATGGAAGTAGTAACGGATACAGTGGAAGTAACTGTTTCTCCCGCACTTCTGGCTTCTCCAACCAGTACACCTGATAATGGTACAGGGAACGGTACTGCTTCCGCGAATGCATCCGGGGGAATTCCTCCATATTCTTATCAGTGGAGCAATGGAAGTACAACAGAAACGGTTACAGGGCTTGATTCCGGGACCTATTCTGTTACAGTATTTGACTCACTTGGGTGTTCTACCAATTCAGTAGTGGAAATAGGATCAAATGTAGGGATAGATGATTGGGCCAATGCAGGCATTTCTACCCTTCGGGTTTATCCGAATCCTACTCAGGGATTGATCAATATTGAGATGGAATTATTGACCCCGGAAAATGTAAGCATGGAAATCATTGACTTACGAGGAAAAATGTTAATGAAAAGGACCCAAATCAACGGAGTGTTTATTGATGAGGTCATAAATATTGAGCGGTTCCCATCTGGAATTTATCTTTTGAAGTTAGCGACTTCGAAGGGAGCGGTTCATCAAAGAATAACGCGTTTGTAATCATTTGGTTAATGTCGGTGGTTGGAGGTTGAATCAATCTCTGACCACCCTTTTAATTATTAGCCCAATCTATTTCCCAATCCTCATTCATCAGGATATTGTCCAGATCTTCAATATCAATATCGGCAGAGTCAGCCTGTTCGAGAGATCTTAAGTCCAGCATTAATAACCCCGCGTCGGGGATGGATTGATTGGTAAGCAATACTTTCCAGACACCGTCTTCTGATACCAATGTAAGCTGATCTTCCCCAAAACCTTCCAGGTCATATAACACTTCAGCAGAATTGCGGTTTTGTTTAACCTTTTTGATGGTATAGACCAGATTCATTTTTTCCCAGGCAGAACTATATTCTTGTGAAAACTCCCGAAGATCAGATAACAAGTCGCGACTTTCTTTGGTTACCAGTTTTTCTGCAGAAGTAAAATTTCCCGCCAGTCGCATTCGCAAATACTTATGGGCAGTAGTTCGTGCGGTAGAATCCGAGCTACCACAATTAGACAAAAAAAACATAACGGGGAGGAGGAGGGATAGCAAATATGTTTTTCTTACCAACATAATCCAGGTAATTAGAGCAGGATAAATCAATGATTCCACATGTAAGTTATTGAATATTTGAACTTTACAAAAGTTTTATGAGGATTTTCTTCACTTATTGGGAATAAATAGGTGTTGAAATTATTCTAAAACTGATATTTTGGAGGAAAAACATGAATCCACGGGCCATTAGAAATATTTGAGAAAATGTAGTAAGTTCAAAGTTAAATTGAATCTGGATTAAAAGAATATTACAAAGAATACTACTATGAGTCATCCCATTCGTGTATTGGTTGTTGGTTGTGGAAATATGGGGGCATCTCACGCCCGTGCATATCATAAAATGCCTGAATTTGAGGTAGTTGGCGTGGTGAGTCGCGGCCCTGAAAGCAGAGGCAGACTTTCAGCAGAATTAGGTGGTGTGGATCAATTCGACAATTTTGACACTGCCCTTGAAGCTACCAAACCAGATGCTGTTTCCATCAATTCCTATCCTGACACCCATGCTGAATATGTGAAGAAAAGCCTGGAAGCCGGTGCACACGTTTTTGTGGAAAAACCATTAGCTGAAACAGTAGAAGAGGCTGAAGAAATTAAAGCCCTGGCTGAAAAAGCAGGCAAAAAGGTGGTAATCGGATATATTCTGAGGGTACATCCCGCCTGGGAGAAATTCATAGAAATCGCTCATACACTAGGCAAGCCACTGGTCATGCGCATGAACCTTAACCAGCAAAGCCACGGTTCCACCTGGGAAGTTCACAAAAACCTGATGAAATCGATGTCCCCTATTGTAGACTGTGGGGTTCATT
>JAGQVA010000355.1 GCA_020438265.1 Bacteroidota bacterium | reverse complement strand
GCAGGTTAAACTCCTCGTTTTCATAAACCACCTTTTTGGTCAGGCCAAAGCAGTTGAGCGGTTTACCGCGCAAACTAAATACCGCCTGAGTGGCAACATCACGGGCTTTGGTAATAGAACCACTGGCGGAATCACCCTCAGTGATAAACAGGGTTGTATTGAGTTTCTGTTCGTCATCACCCTTTTTCTCGCAAAAATGAACCCGACAGTCGCGCAATTTTTTGTTGTGAAGGTTTGCCTTTTTGGCTCTTTGGTTAGCCAGCTTTTTGATACCGGCAATTTCTTTCCTTTCCCTTTCTGACTGCTGAATTCTTTTCAGGATTGCCGCTGCCGCATCAGGATTTTTGTGCAGGTAATTGTCCAGTTCCTTGGTTACAAAATCATGGACAAAGGCTCTTACACTTGGGCCATCGGGTGCTATATTGAGAGAACCCAGTTTTGTTTTGGTCTGAGATTCAAATACGGGTTCCTGCACCCTGATACTAATTGCACCGATAATCGAAGCGCGAATATCTGTTGTATCAAAATTTTTCCCGAAAAAGTCCCTGACGGTTTTGACAAGTGCCTCTCTGAAAGCCTGAAGGTGGGTTCCTCCCTGAGTTGTATACTGGCCATTGACGAAGGTATAATATTCTTCACCATAAGAACTTCCGTGAGTCAGGGCAATTTCAATATCATATCCGGAAAGATGAATAATGGGATAGCGTATGCTTTCTGGATCTGTTTTTCGCTCCAGGAGATCTTTTAATCCATTTTTGGAATAATAACGGGTACCATTTAACACCAGAGAAAGTCCGGCATTCAGGTAAGCGTAATTCCAGATCTGGTTGTTGAGGTATTCGGGGCGGAATTTAAAATTTCGGAAAACAGATCTGTCAGGCTTAAAATAAATAAAGGTGCCATTTTCCTCATCGGTTTTGACCACCCGGTGATCTTTGGTCAATTCTCCCTGTTCAAACTCTGCAATTTTCTTTTTCCCGTCTCTGACCGATTCCACGCGGAAATAAGCAGAAAGTGCATTTACAGCTTTGGTACCGACTCCGTTGAGTCCGACCGCCTTTTTGAAAGCCTTGGAGTCGTATTTACCACCTGTATTAATTTTTGAGACACAGTCGATAACCTTTCCCAAAGGAATGCCCCGCCCAAAATCTCTGACGGTTACTTCATCCTCTTTCACCTCTATCTCAATCTTTTTTCCATGCCCCATGACATACTCGTCAATGGAGTTGTCGATCACCTCTTTGACAAGAATGTAAATCCCGTCATCCTGAGAAGAACCATCTCCCAGTTTACCGATATACATTCCAGGCCGCAATCTGATGTGTTCCCGCCAATCGAGCGATTTTATGCTATCTTCATTATATACAGGTCTTTCTGACATAGGCTAAACTCGTTTACTAAAAATAAAAGCAACGTAAAAATAACAATAAAAATCTTGCAATAAAAATTAGTATTGCTAATGCTTTGGGGTAATTATCCACAAATAAGGTATCAGGGCCTTATTTCTGTCATTTTTATTACGAATCCGATCAATGAAATATTTTCGCGCTTTTTGTATAAAAATTACCCGAATTCAGTCTATGAATTCCCCGTGTAATTTTGTAATTTCATCAAACCACCACAAAACATTTTAACTTTTATTTTTCATGAAAAGAAATTTTCAAAACGACGGGTTGTCACAACCTGAACGGCTGTTTGCTATAGGCGGTATTTTTTTCCTTTTAATGGCTCTTTTATCAAATGTAAGTCATCATTTGATTGCTCCAAATCTCTCTGCTTCAATGGCTTATTCCTTTGATTGGCCAAAGGTATATTTTTGTTTGGCGATGATTATGGGGATTATTTCGATGAATTATATCGGAATTCGGGGAGGCTGGCTGGTAGCGCTGAGTCCCAGGCTCAGTCAGATGCATTTTTGGCTTACCTTTACAGGGATTTGTTTTGTATTGATGAATCTGGATGCGCAATTATATCAGGAATCAATTGCTGGTATGGGTTGCAAATGGGGAAGCTCTTATCATCAACCCGATCCGTTTGTTTCCCTGGTTAACTGGAAGCCTGATATGGCCCTTTCTGTATATATGATTCTGGCCGGGCAGTTTATCTGGGCGGGTAATTTTTTGTATAATTTGTTGATCGGAAATTATTCGGAGGAATAAAGGCTGTTGGCCTTTAGCTGTTGGCTATTGGAACAGCCAATGGCTAATAGCTAAAAGCAAATAGCTAACTCCCAAACTTTTATTTCGTATTTCCAGTTATTAACTTTGCAAAGGCTAAAAGCCAAAGGCCAATAGCCAAAAGCTAAAACCCAAAGAGAATATGCAAGATTCAATGATAAAAGTATCCGAGGCAGCTTTCGATCATATTGTAAAGCTGAGAGAAGAGCAAGGCTATGATCATTCTTATGGCCTGAGAGTAAGTGTGGAAGGTGGCGGTTGTTCGGGATTGTCTTATAAACTGGATTTTGATAATCAGGAGCAGACAGGAGATCAGATAATTGAGGATAAGGGCGTAAAAATATTTGTCAATATCCGAAGTCTTCTGTATCTGGTTGGCACTGAACTGGATTATACCGGAGGATTAAGCGGACAGGGATTTCATTTTGCCAATCCTAATGCTACCCGGACCTGTGCTTGTGGCGAGAGTTTTTCTGTATAGAGATTACAAGGTTACACGTTTAATAAAGGAAGCTGCTTCTGAAAAGAAGCGGCTTTTTTGTTTTTAAGTCAGCTTTTTTACGAAAAAACCAACTTTTTACTTTTGAAAGTATTTAAGAACTTACCCGATCATTGCTTTTTTGATTAGGAATCAGTATTATCGGCCAAATTACCAAAGCATATATGCCCTGGGTAAAATTTTTATTATCATTACTATCAACTGGCGCCCTGCTGGTTACCCTGATGATTCCATTAGGGTCAGTAACTTTTTCCTTTGGAAATTTCTTTAATCCATTTAGCGGTTTTTGGCAAAATGCAGAACCCGTCAACGAAGGAGCGAATCAGGAACTCGATCTTCCGGGACTGGAAGGAGAAGCTTCAGTCGTTTTTGATGACCGGAGGGTTCCCCACATTTTTGCTGAAAATCAAAAGGATCTGGCTTATGTGCAGGGGTATGTCACTGCGCAGGACCGCTTATGGCAAATGGAATTTCAGATCTATGCGGCCTCTGGCCGATTGACGGAGTTGATTGGTGCAGGTGCTGAAAACCGGGTGCTGGATATGGACCGGACTGCCCGGCGAAAAGGAATTACCTTTGCCGCAGAAAGAGCTGTGGAAGAATTTAAAAAATATCCGGAAGTCAAAGATTTTGTTGAGGCTTATATCGAAGGGGTGAATGATTATATCAGGCAGCTAAAGCCCAAAGATTATCCTATAGAGTATAAAATCCTCAATTACCAACCAGAGGAATGGACGGCGCAAAAGTCAGCCTTACTAATGAAGTATATGGCTAATACACTGGCAACCAGAGCCAAGGATATTGAACATACAAATGCGCTTATTCTTTTCGGACAAAAAACTTTTGATATTCTTTATCCCGAATATTCTTACGCTGAAGATCCTATTGTTCCCGCAGATACGCGCTACAACTATCGCCTGGCGAACCCTCGCCCCCTTGTTCCGCTGGATTACCATCCGGATTCCCTGATGTTGTCTCCGGCCTTGATGGATAAGCCTGACCGAAATATCGGGAGTAACAACTGGGCGATTTCAGGAGCTAAAAGTACTACCGGAAAACCTATTCTGGCGAATGACCCTCATCTGGGGTTAAATCTTCCTTCTATCTGGTATGAAATTCAGCTCACCGCTCCGGGTTATAAAGCTTATGGCGTTTCACTTCCTGGTGGACCTGGGGTTGTCATTGGTTTTAATGATTCTATTGCCTGGGGAGAAACCAATGCAGGACAGGATGTGATGGATTTTTATAAAACACGATTCAGAGATGACCGGAAGCAGGAATATTTTTATGATGGGCAGTGGTATCCGGTAAATGAGAGAATTGAGGAGTATAAATTAAAAGGAGGCGGCTCCGTATTCGACACAGTCCTTTACACCAATGTTGGGCCGGTCATGTATGATGAGAGCTTCGGAGATCAGCCTTTCCCGCTTGCCGTGCGCTGGATGGCGCATGAACCTTCCTGCGAGATGGTTACCTTTTACAAGTTAAATAAAGCCAAAAATTATCAGGATTATCTGGAGGCATTGACTTATTTTAAATCTCCGGCTCAAAACTTCGTGTTTGCCAGTAATGCCGGTGATATCGCTATCTGGCAGCAGGGAAGTTTTGTGAATAAATGGGAAGGGCAGGGGAAATTCGTTCTGGACGGAACAAAACGCGATCAATTTTGGGGTGAATTCATCCCTCAGGATCAAAATCCTCATTCCTATAACCCTGCGAGAGGATTTGTCAGTTCTGCCAATCAACATCCGGCTCCGGAATCCTATCCTTATTATTATCTGGGAGGTTTTGAAGATTACCGAAACAGAAGATTAAATCAGCTTCTGGCAGCTAAGGAAAAGCTTTCAGTAGATGATATGAAAAGAATCCAGCTGGATAATTTTAGCGTGAAAGCCCAGGATCTTTTAGCGATTATTCTTCCCGAACTCGATACAACTGTTTTTACCCAGCCAGAATGGAAAGCTTACCGCATGCTGGAAAACTGGGATTATATGTATGACAAGGATGAACCAGCTGCCACTTTATTTGAAAAATGGTGGGTCGAACTGTATCGGGCTATCTGGGTGGATGAATTTGCAGAGATTGAAGTTCCCATGGATTACCCTTCAAGTTCTACAACGATTGGCATATTGAGAGACAGTATTGAATTCACCTTTTATCGGGATAAGAATGATACGACAAAAAAAGATAGGAAATCATTAGTCAATATTACCTTTGATAAGGTTACAGGCCAATTGTATAATGAATACGAAAGTGAATCTGAGTGGGAATGGAGTAAAATCAAACAAACGAATATTCTCCATCTTACCCGGGTGCTTTCTCCATTCAGCCGATTGAATATCCCTACCGATGGAAACAACAATATCTTAAATGCGACAAGTGAAAGACACGGCCCTTCCTGGAGAATGGTGGTTGCGCTAGGTGATGAAATCGAAGCTTATGGTGTATATCCCGGAGGTCAATCAGGGAATCCAGGCAGTAAATATTACGATAGTTTTATCGACGACTGGTCCAATGGACAATATTATAAATTGTGGTATATGCGGGATCAGAACGACACGAATGGCGAAATAAGCATGAAGCAATTATTCAAATAATGAGATTTTTTCTAAGATTCATATTAGTTGCAGGACTGAGTTATGTTGCCGGATTGTATTTACCCTGGTGGACGGCAGCCATCATTGGCTTTTTGGTGGGATTAAGCCTTAGTCAAAAGAGCGAAAATAGCCGCCGTCGTTCATTCACCAAACCAAGGCCACCAGCCCGGGCTTTTCTTGCCGGTTTTTTAGCGTTGTTTTTGCTTTGGGGAGGTTTGGCTTATGGGCTTGATTCCGCCAATACTTCTATCATGAGTGAGAAAATTTCTCAAATTATCCTTTCCGGAGCTCAGCCCCCGATTTCTGGAACCTATGTGATGTTATTGGTAACCGGGCTTATGGGAGGATTAATTGGTGGTTTCAGTACGATGACGGGGAATTTGTTGGGGGAGGCGATAAGAAATTAACAATCATCATGAATAAGACCTTCCAGATTCGCAAATAGTGGCTTAATAAGCGATATGATGTCACCCTGAGCGAAGTCGAAGGGCCTTAGTACTGAAAAACGCTCTCGTCTACTAAGACCCTTCGACTTCGCTCAGGGTGACAATCCTCGTTAAAGCCTTCGGCTGAGAATAATTGGGTGACCACT
>JAGQVA010000354.1 GCA_020438265.1 Bacteroidota bacterium | reverse complement strand
CTTTGTTTGCTTTATGACTTCTGTGGTGTTTTTACCACAAAAGTTACAAAGGGCACAAAGGTTTTATTTCGTGTTTTCTTTGTTTGCTTTATGACTTCTGTGGTGTTTTTACCACAAAAGTTACAAAGGGCACAAAGGTTTTATTTTATATTTTCTTTGTTTGCTTTATGACTTCTGTGGTGTTTTTACCACAAAAGTTACAAAGAGCACAAAGGTTTTACTTCGTGTTTTCTTTGTTTACTTTATGACTTCTGTGGTTAATAAAAAGATAGGCTCACGGCAATAAAAGCGAAGAATCCCCAAAGCTCAAAAAGCGATAATCATGATCCAGTGCCGCCTGATAGACTTTCCGCCAATCCTCACCCAATAAAGCGGCAACCAACAAAATAAGCGTCGTTTCTGGCATGTGGTAATTGGTGATAATTCCCCTACTCATGCGAAATTCATAGCCAGGCATGATGAAAATTTCGGTTTCTCCGGTCCAGATTTGCAGGTTGTGGATTGAGAAAAAGGCTTCGATTGCTTCCAGCGCTTCATTAACTGTCGGAAGACTATCTTTTTGATGCTGATAGGGAAATAGTTTTTCGATTTTGAAAGGAGCATCTGGTTGAAAGGCTTTGGGTTCCTGAATCAGCTTTACGCCCAGCCAGTAAAGACTTTCAATTACACGCATTGAGGTTGTTCCAACCGGTATAGTATTCCCTGCAAATTCCTTTAGTCTCTGAATATTCTCCCGCGAAATAATCAACTGCTCCGAATGCATATCGTGATCAATCACCTGATCGTGTTTTACAGGGAGGAAAGTCCCGGCGCTTACGTGGAGGGTTACGTATTCTTTGCTTATGCCTTTGTTTTCCAGATCCTGAAGCACTTTTTCTGTAAAATGAAGTCCTGCTGTAGGTGCTGCTACTGCTCCATCCTGACGGGCATAGACGGTTTGATATTGCTCATCGTCTTTAACTGTGGCTTCGCGTGAGATATAAGGAGGAAGAGGAAGTTCCCCGAGAATTTCTAATAGTTGTGCTAAAGTGAGTTGCAGGTTATTCCAGGACAGTTTTACCTGATTATTTTCCCGATCAACCAGTTCGGCCTGAATCGCAATTGACTTTCCTTTTACTTCAATTACCCGCTGCAATATTTCCCCATCTTTCCACTTCTTTTTGCGTCCGATCATACACGACCAGACACAGGAATCGGTAACCTGCATCGCCTGATGCACTTCGCGGGGAGATTCCGGATTCAGTAGCAAAATTTCAATCAATGCGCCTGTTTCCCTGCGAAAATAAAGCCTTGCTCTGATTACTTTGGTGTCGTTGAATACCAGCAAACTACCTTTGGGTAAATGATCAGGTAGATCTGTAAATATCTGATGTTTGATTTCTCCTGATTGATAAACCAATAATTTTGACTGATCTCTTTTCTCCAGTGGCTTTTGCGCAATTTTTTCTTCTGGAAGATCATAGTGATAATCCGAAAGCCGAATAGAAGTTATATCAATGGAGTATTTGGACATAGATGATGGTTTCAGGCTACAAATGTATAAGGAAATTCGTTACTTAATAACCTACCCTGAACCATTAAATGTTATTATAACTCTCATGACCATCGGCTTCGCCCTCCTACTCAACCACGAAACCCACAATTTCATTCGCCAGATCCAGGTCGAACTCAATCACCAGTTTGGCTACCGCATCTCCCGGCAATATCCGCATGTTACGATCAAGTCTCCTTTTGAAATAGACAGGCTGGAATCCTTTGTTGATTATCTGGAAAACCTGGCGAGAAACATTTCTCCTTTTGAACTACAACTGAAAGGATTTAATCATTTCGGAGAAAAAGTGCTGTTTTTGGATGTAGCTGAAAATGCTTATCTGACGAATCTCCATCATCAGATTTTGAGCGATTTGGAAGCCCAATTTGGAGTCCCACCTCATGAATTTGAAGGAAAGAATATACATTTCCATGCCAGTATTGCAGGATATAGTTCGACAGAGGATTTTCACCGGGCCTATGATTATCTTCATAAATATCAGCCAGACTTTACTTTTTTGGTGAAATCTTTGGGAATTTTCTACCATCTTGGCGGGGATGATGGCTGGATGGTGCTGAGGAAGATAGGGTTGTGATAGAGTTTTTTAGACCTTCCAGGTTTTCGAAAACCTGCGCTAGATAGCTAAGGTCTAAACATCATTTAATTTGATATCTTCCTTTCCCTATTAAATATTTTCAACGATATTGTACCCATGAAGCAACGGTTGGGAATTTTAACCCTCGATTTAACCATAAATCGAAATAACCGATTTTGCACTTATGAAAAATGTACTTTTGCTCTTCTTGTTTTTTTGCGCGATCAGTGCTGCTTTTACCCAAAATACACTTACCTTAAAAGATGGCGAAACTTCTCCTCAGGCTACCATTGATGATATTCGCTGGTTGGCTGGCCACTGGACAGGTGAAGCTTTTGGAGGGCCTGTGGAAGAGCATTGGGCACCTCCATCAGCCGGTTCGATGGTTGGTACCTTCAAAGCCACAAAGGATGGGAAAGTGAATTTTTACGAAATTGAAACCATCAGCGAGGTGGACGGAACTCTTATTCTCCGTCTCAAACATTTCCATTCTGACTTAAAAGGCTGGGAAGAAAAAGATAAAACGGTAGATTTCCCGCTGGTCAAAATAACTGAAGACAAAGCATACTTTGAAGGTTTTACGATTGAAAGAGTGAGTAAAAAAGCAATCAATATGTATGTCCTTCTTGGCCAGAAAGACGGAAAACCTCAGGAAATGAAATTTGCATTAAAAAAACAAAAACTATGAATACTGTCATTTATACTCCTACTCCAAATCTGAAAGAGAGTCTTGCTTTTTTCCAAAAACTGGATTTTACTGTGATTGCTGATGAAAATGCTACGCTGGTTGCAGATGGAAATCTGTTGATGGAAATTAACCCTGATCGTTTTGTCAGGGCTGGAATCAAGCTTTACCGAAATTCATGGAGTGACATAGCTGAAGAGCTTCAAAATTTCACCAAAGTTCACCAGACCGAAACAGGTTATTTCCTGGCAGATCCCAGCAATGTGCGGATTTATCTGATTGAGGGAAATTCCCCTTTTTCGGTTGAACTTCCAGCCTCAAAATCCGCTCTGGGCAATTATATGGGCCTGAGCCTCGAAACCACGGATATCGAAGAATCTGTTGTCATCTGGGAAAAACTGGGTTTTAAAAAATCTATGGGAAGCATGGAACAGGGCTGGGTAGCGCATACGAATGATGATGGCGTTACAGTCAGTTTTATGGGCCCAAATACTTGTCCGCACCTCTTTTTTAATCCTTCTTTGACCTATTTTAATGGTGGGAAAAATCTGCCGGTAATTGAGAAAATCAGAAAAGCGGGTATTCCTATTGCAGAAGAAATCACGTTTTTCAATAAGGAGGGAATTGTGGATAATGTGATTATTCGCGAGCCGGGCGGCTATGGATTTTTTATCTTTAATGACTAAAAAGATGATTATGAATGAGCTCCCATCAGGCTAAATGCCCGATGGGAGCTCATTCTTTAATACCGAAGAGAAAGATCTGCCGTTCCACCTTTCACAACAACTTTCCCCTTCCGCACACCCAGTTTCTCATGCCAGGCTTCGATTTCGTAGTTTCCGTCGGGTAGATTGCCAATAGAAAAACGACCTTCACCGTCAGTTACCGCGAAATAAGGGTGAGTCATCACAGCCACATAACTAAAAGCCAGCGGATGAACATCACATTTTACCTGGAAAGGGCCTTCGGGACTCGAAAAAGAAGAGGTCCTTTTGGTAACTGTAGGAGGCATCCCGATATTAAATCCTTTATTGACTTTGGGCAAACCATGTACATTATACAGAATTCCGTCTGAGTTTTTAAAATTGACAGACTGTCCTACCATAACACCTACCACTCTGGGGCTCATCTGACAATCTTTGACCTGGATCGTTGCTTTGCCTGTACTGCGCTGGCTGGAAACCGGAACATTCGCAGAAATATGTACAAATACATTGGCCAGACCTCCATTTTTGCTGACCATGATGCTTTCATCGCTGACCATCCCACAACCTTCTGCTTTGATTGTTTGGGCTTTCACAGTACCATTATAGGTGATTTTTCCTGTGATTTTCCCTGTAGATCCATCTTGTCCATTCACAAAAGAGGAAAATAACAGCATCGAAAAGATGAGGGAAATAGTTAAAAGAAAAGCTTTCATATTGATTGGATAATTATTTTTCTGATTGGTTCCTTTTCATTTTATAAATGTAACTTCGTAAATGAGATTATTAACAAAATTCACCTATGAAAACTCCCATTCTTATTTTCACCATTTTATTCTCAACTTCCCTTTCTTCCCAAACTTTCAAAGACCTTTACCCTGGGACCTCGATGCTGGAACTTTCCGAAGCAGGAGAAAAGGCATTTGTCGAACATCAAAAAAAATGCGAGGCTATATGGGCCAAGTATGACGATGAGGAGGGCTATGAAAAACTTTCTCAGGAAGACAAGGATTATTTGAATACCTGTTCTGAAGTCGAAGAAGGGTATTGGGATGCCGTAGACGGGGGATGTAACTGGTATTGTGGGGGTGGACCCAAAGAAGTGACAGCTTCTTCCTTTCTTGCATCACAAGGCAGTTTTTCTTACGAACCCCAAAACGCACATGACTTAAACTATCAATCCGTTTGGGTAGAAGGAGTGAAAGGATATGGCATCGGCGAATATCTTCTCTATCATTTTGCGTCTACCAGCCCTCGGATTACGGAAATTGCCGTTGCCAATGGACATGTGAAAAGTGAAGCCTCATGGCGAAATAATTCACGTGTCAAAACTCTCAAAATGTATGTCAATGATCAGCCCTACGCACTTTTGCATTTGGAAGACAAACGCGCTATTCAGCGTTTTGAAGTTTCTCCTATTGGTAGCAAAAGAGATGAAAAAACCACCTGGGAAGATATGGAAAAACAGCCCGATTGGACCATCAAGTTTGAAATTGCGGAAGTGTATCCCGGAACGAAATATGACGATGTGGTAATCTCTGAAATCTTTTTTGATGGAATCGATGTGCATTGTCTGGCAAAAGGGACGATGATTCAGATGGCTGATGGAAGTCAAAAACCCATAGAATTACTGAAGGAAGGAGACGAAGTACTTTCCTATAATTTTACAACCGGGCAGTTTGAAACTGATAAAATCAAGGAACTGGCAAATCCGATTCATGAAGATTTGATTGAATTGAAGCTCAGTGATGGTTCTTCCATAAAGCTTACACAAGATCACCCCTTACAGGCTGCCAATGGAGATTGGGTATCTTTTGATCCAGGTAAAACCATCATTGATTACCAGTTTGAGGAAGTTGGAAAACTTGAGGTTGGTCAGGAATTAAAGACTTTGACAGGTAAGGTGAAGATTGAAAAAATTATTCCTCTAGCAGAACCACAACCGACTTTTACCATTGTCAGGCTGGAAAAAAATCATTCTTTTGTTGCTAATGGCGTTCTGGTTGGAACTGAAGGATTAAGACGAATTTGTCTTCATCGGGCAAATTAGAAATATAGTTTTTGCGTTTACTGATTACTCCTCTGGACAATTCCGGGGGAGTGTTTTTTTTGTGAAACTCAGATTTTTCCAACTATTTATAGAAAATGAAATCTAAAAACTAAAGATCATTGTCCAACCCATAAATAACTTCTTATGCAAAAACAGATCTACTCACTTTCTACACTGACTATTTTTTTATTCACTTTTTCCTTTATACAGGCACAAGACCAGGATGAGCTTTTTGAAACCCTCAAACAAAAAGATAGCCTCCTTTTCTCAGTTGGTTTTAATCAATGTGATGCCAGTCAGTTTGAAAACCT
>JAGQVA010000353.1 GCA_020438265.1 Bacteroidota bacterium | reverse complement strand
GTATAGCCCTTTCCTTTACCTTCTCCAATTTCCATTTCATTGCCATGACCAGGGAAAGCTGGATATTGATGAATAGACCAGTACATCACCTGATCGGACTCATAAAATATATGCGAAGTCCCATCTCCAAGATGTCCGTCAAAGTCAAAAATCACTACCTTTTTCCCTTGATTAACCAATCGCTGAGCAGCGATAGCGACATTATTAAAAATACAAAATCCACTGGCATGATCGCTATAGGCATGATGTCCGGGAGGGCGAACCAAAGCCATATCATTGCTCTCAGAGGCTAAAATAGTAGCATTGACAGCATAGACAGCGGTTTCGTAAGACTTTTTGGAAACGGGAGTATCATTGGACAATGGTTTCTCTTCAGCGCAATAGGCTTTTACTTTTTCAATATAGGATTCTTCATGAATGATGGTCAGGACTGATTCATCGAAGGGAATATTGGCGGGAGTAAGGCTCCCGAATAAATCCAATCTTTTAGGGTTTTCAGGGTGCATCCCTGTTTCGTGATCTTTGAATAATGGATGATATATTAGCTCCATTTTTAGCGAATTTCTATGGTTCAAAGGTCTGTTTCTTATCAGCGGGAGTAGATGATAAAAGTCAATTTAAGGAGTGATTTTTGGAAAGGCAAATGATTGAAATGGTAATTTCCAATCAGTTTGGATTAACCCTCAGTAATAAGGATTTCATTTTATTATCTACTGTTAAAAATAGGTTAAAAGCAGGTTAAAACTAATGATTGCTCATCGTTGGGTAAATGTCTTCTCGTATAAGTATGCATAGTTTTAACAAGAAAAAAACAATTTAAAACTCAATAAAATTATGAAAACTAATATTTGGATAACCCTCATCCTTCTGGCTACCATTTCAGCTTGCCAGAAAAAAGATACATCTGAAGCCGACCTTGATAAAAATCCTAATGCCATTGAAACAGAAGTATTAGTTTCAGGATCTCAGGATCTTATACATTTTGATAAAGCACTTGAAGCTTTTGACAAAAAAGATAATAAAGCAGCAGCAGATCATTTAAGGGAAGCGGCTAAAGAAATACTTGCTGACAGCACTGAAGATAATCATACCAAAGATATTACCCGAGCGATAGAAACGATTAATCATCTTGCAGATGAGGTGGAAAATGGAAAGATCACATCAAAAATTGCGTTGATAGAAGACTTTGCACGGGCAGAAATGATGGTATCTCATCATTACTTTGAAATTACAGAAGATTTTGAAGTTGGCGATGTTTCTGATTGGGAAGTCAGCACCCTTAATAAAGCAATACAATACCTGAAATCAAGCCTGGATCATGGAAATTATTATGAAGAAGCCGCCGGACTGGATTTAATTAGAGAAACCACAAAAATGCTTAATAAAGTCCAAAATGGCGAGACTATAGATCCTGCCGTGATCAATAATCAGGTGAAAAAATTAAAAAACTTTGTCTGGGAGTTTGAGCAACCATAAACCTAAACTTACCTATTGTTGGGAATAATATATGAGGCAGTTTTCTCAAGGCTTATTCCCATTAAAAGTTCACTGTTTTTTTGCATAAAAAAGTAAAAATTTTTCTTGGTAGATGTGACCTCTCCCGAGACTTCTCGTCTACTACTCAGTTATTTATTTAATGTTTTAATTTTATGCAAAAACGCATTGTATTATTCCTTGGCTTAGCTTTCCTTTTGTGGTTGGGTTGTAATTCTTCAGAAAACCAAAATCAGGAGGATTCATATCAGGATACTGTATCAGTCGCTGATGATGAGATGGTGATGGACACAGTTGCCCTTATGCCAATAGATACGCTCGAAACAGATAGTCTATAAAAAAGATAGTTTGTAACACCTTGAAGGCTGGTTCAATAGTTGGACCAGCCTTCTTTTTTTATATTCTGCGGGTCATTCCAACTGCTTAAGGAAAGTCAGGTCTCTTTGTAAAATAAATGAATATAATGATCAAACTAAAAACACTTCTGGTAATAAGTATAATTATTCCTGTCCTTTTCACAAATTGTACTTCTCAGAATAGCGACCCTTTCCAAACGGTATATCAAACGAATTGCGTAGCCTGTCATGGAGATAAATTACAAGGCACACCACAGGGGCCTGCACTGATTGGAACGGAACTTAAAAACGGAAAAACGAATGCCGAATTGATAAAGAGCATCAAAGAAGGAAATCCTGAAAAAGGCATGCCTGCATTTAGTGCGATGCTCACAGATACAGAAATCAAACAAATCGCCATTATGATTGCCGAGAAAAGGCAGGACTACAAGATGGAGGATTTTAAATTTGATGCCTCCATAGCCATTCCAGAAGGAACGATTAAAAGTGAAAAGCACAATTTCAAAATAGAAACCATTGCCAAAGGCCTGGATGCCTGGCCTTATTCGATTGCGCCTTTACCGGATGGGCGTATTTTGCTGGTAGAAAAAACGAAAGGGTTAAGCATTATTTCTCCGGATGGGAAACAGTCAGAATTAATCAAAAACACCCCCAAAGTATACGATGATACCTATTTTGCAGGAGTATTAAACGGCTCAGGCTGGATGCTGGACGTAGCTCTTCACCCTGATTATGAGAATAATGGCTGGATTTATCTGAGCTATAGCGATCGTTGTAGTGATTGTAATACAATCAGTCGCCAGTTGAAGATGGATGCTTCTATGTGTGCACTGGTTCGTGGAAGGATTAAAGATGGAGAGTGGATTGATCAGGAAACGATTTGGAAAGCAGATATTGAATCCTACGTGCCAACTGCTTCAGCTCAGATTGGAGGCCGCATTGCTTTTGATCATCAGGGACATGTCTTTTTGAGTGTGGGAGGTCTTGTATGGCAACCTCAGCCACAAGGAAATATTGAAGCGTATGCAGGTATTCAAAATCTTGGCTTGCCCTATGGAAAAATCTTTCGTTTTCATGATGATGGCGGCATTCCCGAGGACAATCCTTTTGTAAATACTCCTGGCGCCCTTCCCGGAATCTGGAGTTATGGTCATCGAAGTCCGCATGGACTGGAAGTTGACACAACTACAGGGCAGGTCTGGGAGACTGAAATGGGTCCACGCGGAGGCGATGAGGTAAACCTTCTTTTGCCCGGGAAAAATTACGGCTGGCCATTAACCTCCCACGGAGTCAATTATGATGGATCTAAAGTTGAATTCGGTAAATATGAGGGAATAGAATTTAACGAAGCAGATATTGAACAACCAGTTGTTGATTTGACACCTTCTCCGGCGGTTTCCAGTTTTACCTTTTACGATAGAGATGTTTTTCCGGAATGGAAAGGCAATTTGCTGGTCGGTTCACTCAAAGCGACAGAATTGTATCGTATGGTCAAAGAAGGGGATCAAATTGTGTATCGGGAAACGATTTTGAGTAATCTGGCGCGAATCAGAGACGTTGAGGTTGGTGTTGATGGGTATATTTATTTATTGCTGGAGAATAGAGGGGGGAGTGAGATTGTGCGACTGGTGCCTCAATAGAATAAGTAGAGAACGAACAGGATTTATTCCTCATTTTAGGAATAAATCCTGTTCGTAAACAATGTTTTACAACGACCGTCGCAAAACCAACCGAAAATCATTCGCTATCCGCTCCTTCTTATTCTCCAAAATCAATCTCGCTGCCGTTTCACCCAATTTTGCAAAATCTGTAGAAATCACTGTAATCCCGTCCAGGAGAATCTCCTTTAATGGGGTCTCATTATAGGAGATAATTCCTACATCTTTACCTGCGGTCCAGCCCTGGAGTTTAATCCGCTTAATCAGAGTAACCAAATCATCTTCCATCAGATTAATATATACATCCCCTTTTTTGAGTTCGGCGACTCCAATGTCCTTGATTACGTCATAACCAAAGGCATATTCCGCACAGAATTTTTCAAAACCATCCAGAATTTCAATGGGATGATAGCTGTAAGGGGGAAATATTAGGCGCAGTTTCTGATACTTTGAAAGCAGTTTTTTCGCCTCCTTCAATGCAATAAAAATATCCTCGGCAAAATCCTGATATACAGCTGCGCATTCTTCAGGTACTCCTTCTATTAATTTATCCAGGATAATCAACTTTTCGGGAGAAATTTGCTGGATAATTTCTTCAGCATAATATCCTCCTTCCAGAAAATGAGGAATAATCACAAAATGGGTGTAAGGTTGATCCTTATGATCCAGGACCAATTGCTTAAACAAACGAAAGCTATTGTGATAAATAAAAAAATCTATGGCGGCTTCTTCTCCAAGGGTAGTCGAGAAAGCATCATAAATCAATTTTTTATGAGCACTAAGTTTATTAAAAAGAAGAAAAACCCGCGCTTTTTGCTTGAAATTGGTGCTTTGCAAATAATACCCTTTTCCAGGTACAGAAGTAATAATGCCCATTTCCTTGAGAAGATCATAGGCTCTTACGACAGTGTCCCGGGAAATGTCAAACTCAATCAACATATGATTTACCGAAGGCAGTTTTTCATCCACCTTTATTTTGCCCTGCTCCAAACCTGCTACAACAGAATTAACAATCTGCTGATACTTGGGCGTTTTGGAGTATTCGTTGATTTGGATGAGGTCGATCATGAAGTTAGTTTTTTACATTTACTAACCTTACCGGCCCCAACAGCCCCGAAGGAGCCAAAGGAATATCAGTCGCGTCAAACAACCCATTTTTTCCCCGATGTTCAGATCTACGCGGTGGGAAATTCACATTATAGAATTTCTTCCAGAAAACATCTCTCCGGTCCAGATCAATGATGCGATTGAGCATGAGGCTGGAGACTTCTATTTCCAACGTGTTCGTTTCACCAATTAAGCCTGGATCAATGAAAATCTGATAAGTTGGCCCAATCAGGGTTCCAATTTCTGTTCCATTGATTTTTACCACGGCGCTTTCATGTACTTCTCCAAGATCCAAAATCCAGCCGTTTCCTTCTGGCTTAGGGAAGTCCTTTTTATAACTGGCTGTACCAGAAAAATACTCATAATCGCCTCCCATTTCAGTCCAGGAAGTCAAATATTCGGTTTTTCTCATGGCAGGAAGAGTTGGTCCACCAGAGATAAAATTGATTTCCCATTCTCCATCCAAAGAAATAACCTGATCTGATTTTTGATGGTAATTCCAGTTACTCTCCTCGATTTTCTGGTTTGAAGTAATGAGAATGAGTGATTGTCCTTGTGCAATTTGCAGGTAAACCTCAGTTTGCCCTTCTTCTTTCTTTTCCACTTTTGCCAGTCCTTTTTCTCCAGACATAGGATCAAAAATAATCACGGACTGGGCTTCTTTCTGAATGGGTATCGATCGGTCTACCTCTGAACCTGACCAGTTAGAGATAAAATAATAATGACCATTTTCATATTTTCTTCTAGCATACTGTAACCCTTGATTCGCCATTTCCTCAGGTTCTACACCTGCATAATCCAGCAATTCGTCAATATCTTCACCCAGAATGACCGAGCCACTGCCAACTGTTGCCTGTTTTATCATTTTATTCATTTCCCTGAAAGCCAACGATTCCACTAATTCCTGAAATTCGGCTTGTCTTTCGTTCAGATTTCCTAATCCAGGGACTGATTCTGGTAAAGCCTTATGTATAATCACAGTTGCTCCGTTTTCTGCCTGTGCTAGTATTTCCTTGAGTGTATTTAAGGGTAAATATTTCACAGCAGGTAAAACGAGTGTTTTATAATTGGTTCCTCCAGTTATGAGTTCTCCATTATTTACCTTCACTCCTTCTATCTGCAGGTCGGAAATAAAGTCAAAACTATACCCTTCTTCCTGCAATTGTTCGCCAAGGATTTCAACTGCTGTGCCTTCCAGGCTGGGGCCATGACCGTCAAAATGATCCAGTAATTCCCTCTGAGGAGTTGCAAAACGATCATAAG
>JAGQVA010000352.1 GCA_020438265.1 Bacteroidota bacterium | reverse complement strand
AATAGTGATTATGAAGAATGAAATATTATCCAAAGACCTGCCAGGTTTTCGAAAACCTGGCAAGTCTGAAAGTAAGAAAAATGATTCGTGATAATCATTAATATAGAAAGAAAATGCAACGGACGGCATAAATGAAGATATTATTAATTGAAGACGAAGCCTCTATTTCCGGGTTTATAAAAAAAGGACTTGAAGAAAACGGATTTGATGTCATACAGGCATTTGATGGAGAAATGGGATTGCGTATGGCCAGTATGTATGACTATCGGGTGATTATTCTCGATTTGATTATTCCGGGAATGAATGGACTTGAATTATGCCAAAAAATACGCAAAGACCTAAATATTACCACTCCGATTCTGATGTTAACTGCCTTAAACGAAACGGATGATATTGTTAAAGGACTTGATGCAGGAGCAGACGATTACCTGGGAAAACCTTTTAAGTTTAAGGAGTTACTGGCTCGTGTAAAAGCTTTATCCCGAAGGAGCGGAAATCAACCCAGGAAGTCCAACCAGTTAGTGATTGCCGACATTAAGGTTGATCTTGATTTAAAAACCGTTTCAAGAGCTGGAAAAGAGATTAAATTGACAGCAAAAGAGTTTTTTCTGCTGGAATATTTGATAAGAAACAAAAATCGGGTTGTAAGTCGAATGGATATTCTCGAAAATGTATGGGACATTCAGTTTGACCTGGGAACCAATGTGGTGGATGTATACATGGCTTATTTGAGAAAAAAAATCGACAAGCCTTTTCCTCAAAAGCTGATTCATACAGTGATTGGCATGGGATATATGATAAAGGAGTCATAATGAAAATCAGGGACAGACTCACATATACCCTTTCTCTTACAGGATTTATCGCCATTACGATCCTGGGGATTCTGATTTATTTCTTTACATCAAACTTTTACCAGCAGCAGTTTTTTGTCATGCTGGAAGAGCGGGTTGCATTATCCGAATTAATGTTTCTCGAAAATGAAGAAGCGAAAAAAGCTATTCGGGACCGCTTTCTGCAGCGATTAGAGGAAGAAGAAGAGTATGCCATTTCATTAAAACCTTCAGGTATTGACTCAATAAAAACACTTTTTTCAGAAAGTCTGTATGAGAAAATTCTGTCTGATGGAAAAATTCGGTTTAAAAACGACAGAAGGTACGGAGCAGGTAAAAAATATGAACTTCAGAGAGGAGATTATGTAGTCATTGTCACAGCAACTGACCAAATTGGAGAAAGCCATTTAAGGTTTCTTAAGCGGGTTTTAATAACAGGGGGGATTTTACTGATATTGGCATTAATTGTCGTTTATAGAGTCGGGATAGCCCGCGCCCTGCGTCCATTGGAAAATAAAATTTATCGGGCCAGTCGCATTCGGGCAGATAATCTCGAAACTCGTATGGAAATCGAAAACCCTGATGATGAGGTTGGTCGGGTAGCCATAGCTTTTAATCTGATGTTGGATAGAATTCAGCAAGCCTTCGAAGCCCAAAAACATTTTGTGAGAAATGCCAGTCATGAAATGCGAAATCCCCTTACAGCCATAACCGGTGAAATTGAAGTTTTGCTTGCACGGGAAAGGTCATCAGATGAATACAAAGGTACATTGAGGGTAATCCAAAAAGAGGCAGATCGATTGCAACATCTCATCAGGGATCTCCTGGCTCTTGAAAAAGCTGAAGCAATGTATGAATTGCCTGATCCGGAAAATATTGAATTAGGCGAATTAATTCTTGAATCAATCGAACAGTTTCCTTCTCACAGGATTAGTCTTGATTTTAACCCTGAGTCAGATGATATTTTCGTAAAGGGAAACCCTACCCTATTGCGTACGGCTGTCACCAATCTCATTGACAATGGGTTGAAATATTCGGGTGATAAACCTGTTCTGATCAAATTTGAACAGGTTGGTGAAAATGCCTGGATAAAAATTAAAGATCAGGGAATTGGCATCTCGAAGGAAGATCTCAAGCAAATTTTCCAACCATTTTTCCGCGCTCAAAATGCCAGAGGAGAACAAGGTTATGGAATTGGATTAGCACTGGTTAATAAGATTATTGGCCTTCATCATGGACAGATTCATATCCATTCAAAGCCAGAGGAAGGAACAACAGTATCCTTTTCCATTCCCGTTAAATAAAGTTTTAATCTGATTTTAATGTCTTTTTTATGTGAGCCTCAGGTCTTGAGTTGATATTTATGGCGGATATTAGACATTCCACAAATAACATCAATTCGTAATGACAAAAAATAATCAGAATGGTATGGGAGCCAATTCTAACCCTATTGGTATTTTTTCAAATCTAAAGTATGATTTTCCCGCCAGCATTGTTGTATTTCTGGTTGCAACTCCTTTGTGTTTAGGTATTGCCCTGGCCTCTGGTGCGCCACTTTTTTCCGGAATTATTGCTGGTATTGTAGGAGGAATCATTGTTGGAGCATTAAGTGGTTCTCCTCTTGGAGTAAGTGGTCCGGCAGCCGGACTTGCTGTAATTGTTCTCTCAGCAATCTCTTCTTTGGGTTCATGGGAGATCTTTCTGTTAGCGGTGGTTCTGGCAGGTGTATTTCAGCTCGCTCTGGGATATTTGAAGGCTGGAATTATTGGGTATTATTTTCCGTCCTCGGTCATTAAGGGAATGCTTGCAGGTATCGGTCTGATTATTATTTTGAAACAGATTCCACATGCTTTTGGATATGATAAGGTTCCTGAGGGAATGCTGGAATTTGCTCAGACAGATGCTCAGAACACATTTTCGGAGCTACTCAACATGTTGAATTATATTCAACCTGGAGCAGTTATCGTTTCGGTTATATCTCTGGCTATTTTAATTGTATGGCAAAGACCTTTTATCCAAAATCTTAAAGTGTCTCAAATTGTTCAGGGGCCTTTGGTAGCGGTGGCTGCAGGAATTGCTTTGAATCAATTATTTATTTTCATGGCTCCTGCATTGATGATTGATCCCAAACACCTTGTACAGATTCCTGTTTCAGATGGATTAATGGGATTTATTGGACTTTTTACTCTTCCTGACTTTACGCATATCACAGATGGCGCTGTTTGGACTACAGCTATTACAATTGCTGTAGTTGCGAGTTTGGAAACCCTTCTTTGTGTAGAAGCAACGGATAAATTAGATCCATATAAGAGAGTGACTCCTACGAATCTGGAGCTGAAAGCGCAAGGTATTGGCAATATTATTTCCGGTTTGATCGGAGGCCTTCCTGTTACGCAGGTAATCGTTCGTAGTTCTGCCAATATTCAGTCTGGTGGTCGCACAAAAATGTCTGCCATTATCCATGGATTCATGCTCCTTTTTGCAGCGATGTTGATTCCTGGAATTTTAAATATGATTCCCCTGGCTACACTTGCAGCTATTCTGTTTGTGGTTGGTTTTAAACTGGCTAAGCCCGTTTTATTCAAGCAAATGTATCAACTGGGATGGTACCAGTTCATACCGTTCATTGTAACTATCGTGGGTATCATTGCTACAGACTTATTAGTTGGAATTGGCCTGGGACTTGGCGTTGCTGTATTCTTCATTCTGTTGAATAATTACCGCAACCCTTATTTCATTCACAGCAAACCTTCGCATAAGGATGATCCTATTGTGATTACCTTATCTGAGGATGTTTCTTTCCTGAACCGTGCAATTATTATGAGAACACTGGGAGATGTTCCTCCTCATGCCAAAGTGATTATCGATGCAACACGTACGGCTAATATCGATTATGATGTATTGGAAATTATCAAAGACTTTCAGGAAAAGGCCAAACATGATCATATCGAACTGGTCATTGAAGGGTTGATGAATGGAGACCATGGAAAACCGGAAATCAAAATATCAGGAGACTCTGTGAAAGAAGCTTACCGGGTATTAACTCAGAAACGAGAGGCACTTTCAGATGAATTGGTTTCATTGAATGGCTCTAATTCCAATTAGTATGACGACATCTTTCACTAACTCTCAACTTCATGGAACCGACGAAATATTCCGAAACATCAAGTAAAGCCCGGAGATAAGACAGTAAATGTACTTATCCCAAAGTGCATTTATTGTCATTATCCAACTCTGAGTTGATGTTATTGAGCACTGCTTAACCGCAGTGCTTTTTTTATGTCTTTATGGGCTGTAAATTTTAAAAAAGATCTTATAAAAAGACCTTCCAGGTTTTCGAAAACCTGGAAGGTCAATTAAGTTCTGATTAATTATAAGTAGGCAAGAAAGAATATTCCTTTGCATAATGAAGCATTTGCTCCACAAAATCCATAGGATATTCAATCTTCACATCCCGGATTTCGTTTCCTTCCATCACAGGTACAAGGACAGGATTAATAAATCCACTGTAAGGAGCCAGTTTTAAAGCTTTGAAACGATCCAGAACTTCTTTGTGAAGTTCCTGGTCTACTTTTACTCCGTAACCCTCTACGAGCGCTTTAGCGGATTCATAATCCCCTTCAGATTTGATTCGCTGGGTTTCTCTTAACAACTGACCAAAAAGATCCCGCAGTTTTTCATAATCATTAATTCTGAAATAGGTTTTGCCGTCCTTCTTCACCTTTTCGATTACATTATCTCCTTTTCCTTTTTCATACACCCAATACGATACCCAGGCTCTGTTTCTCATGTGAGCTTCTTCGATGTCGTCTCCCAGTTTGAGACGGGTAAGCTGAGTCATTAATCCGTTTCGGATATAATCGTCGTAAGCCGTGCGGCCAACCTGTAGCGATTCCATCAGTCCCATATCTACCAGCTTCTGATCAAGAATATAATAAAGTGCAACCAGGTCTGCCCTACCCTCTTCCATGGTTGAAGAATAGTTTTTCAGCGTTTCTTTTGGAGAACCTATGCCTGGATTAATTTTACCTGAAGCGTGTCCGATTACCTCGTGCATATCAGTATGGAGAATATCACCGATTGAGCCGTACTTACGCGTGTTTTCAATTTCTTCTTCTGAATAGGCAAATTCCTGAAGGAAACCACCTCCCGAAGAAGCCTCATCATAAGCATTCACAATATTGGCGAGGTTGACAGATTTGGAGCCATGATTGGCGCGAATCCAGTTTGCATTTGGCAGGTTAATTCCAATAGGCGTAGAGGGTGAGGCATCACCAGACTCTATGACGACATTGATTACCTTTGCTGAAATTCCCCGTACATTTTTCTTCTTATGCTCTTCCATGATGGTTGAATTGTCTTCAAACCACTGCGCCTGATCTCCAATCGCTTTGATCCGTTTGGTTGCTTCCGGATCTCTCACGGAAACAACTGCTTCGTAAGACCCCTTATAACCTTTGGGGTCATTATAAACCTCAATGAATCCATGAATCATATCTACATTGGAAATGGAATCTCCCACCCAGGCGATGCTGTATTCATCAAATACTTCCAGATCTCCGGTTTCGTAATACTTAATCAGCAGTTCAATTGCTTTTTTCTGCTCTGCATTTTCAGTTACATCCATGGCTTTTGTGAGCCATCCGGAAGCTTCTGATAAAGCCTCTCCGTACATACCACCAATTTTCCAGACCTTTTCCGTTACCTTGCCGTTTTCTTTGACAACTTTGGTATTCAAACCATAAGAAATGGGCTCTTCGTCTGTTTTATCGATGATTCCTCCGTAATAAGCATCTACTTCCGCCTCGGTAACTCCTTCGTAAAAGTTTACAGCCGACTTTGTAACATGGTCTATGTCAGAGGCAAGATTTACCTTCTTTGCAGCAATGGAAGGATCAAAGATAATCGGAGAAATTTCCGCCAGAAAATCGTCAACGGATTGTCCTTCTTTTAAAGGAAGCTGATTGGGATCTGCAGAGTTTACCAGTTCTGCAAAATATTCCTGGCTAAATTCTGGCTGGATTTTGTCCTGAGAATAATGGTGATGAATTCCATTGGAAAA
>JAGQVA010000351.1 GCA_020438265.1 Bacteroidota bacterium | reverse complement strand
ATCTCCCCGGCCTTTGAGGTTGGGAGTTTTGACAGTTATGAATCGGAGGCAGTCTTTTTCATAAGCCGGGTCGGATAGTTCTATGGTTCTGAAGGTGTTGATGGCGGTATTTTAATTTATGGGTGAGGGGGGGACCACAAAAGATAAAGGAAACAAAGCGAAATAAAACCTTTGTGTACTTTGTATCTTTTGTGGTAAATCACCACAAAAGTCATAAAGGAAACAAAGTAAATATGAAATAAAACCTTTGTGTGCTTTGTATCTTTTGTGGTAAATCACCAATAAAGGTAATGGAATCCACGGGTAATTATTCAAACACAATCACCCCCTTGGCATTGTTACCTGCCAGCATATCATCAAACGCCCGCTGCAAGTCTTCCAGCGGATATTCCCGGGTGATCATCTCATCCAGTTTGAGGTCTCCTTTTTGGTATAAAGCCATGATTTTGGGAAAATCAATCTGTGGACGGCATTTGCCATAAAGGGGATTGATGTAAATTTTGTCCCACTCAAACAGGTTCATATCAATGGTAATTTTCTGTTCGATTCCGCTTACCTGAACGGCTGTGCCTGCATTTCTGACCATTGCCAGGGGAGCTGCTCCCAAAGCAGGAATCGCGGTACATTCAAAGGCATAATCAGCGCCTCTTCCCTGAGTCATTTGTTTGACTTTCTCTGCCGCCTGGTTCAGGCCTGTATCGTTTTTATCTGCCAGAATAACATCTGTTGCGCCAAATTGCCGTGCCATGTCCAGTTTTGACTGATTGATATCAATAGCAATAATTTTTGTTGCTCCTGAAATCCGGGCTGCCTGAATTACATTGAGTCCTACCCCGCCACAGCCTAAGACAACCACCGAACTTCCTGCCGGGACTTTCGCCGAATTAACCACTGAGCCATACCCCGTCATGACTCCACAACTGATAATGCTTGCGGCGGAAAAATTCAGATTTTCATACTCCACTTTTACTACTGCTGATTCTTTCAAAAGGGCGTATTCGCTGAGGGTTCCCAGGTTAAAGGATCGTTCGATAGGATTTCCTTTCCATTGAGTACTTTCGAGATGTGCATGACCGGGTGTGTATCCATTCCCTCCGGCAACCACAGGAGAATTATTCTCACAAATATGCTGATTGCCTTCCTGACACTGAAAACATTTCATACAGGGCGTGGCCCAGTTGAGGATGACCTGATCTCCTTCGGATAAGCCTTTTACTTCAGAACCAACCCTGGCGATGATGCCTGCCCCTTCATGGCCCATGACAATGGGTTTTCCCCAGGAAAGGGAATCATAATCAGTATGGCAAAGTCCTGCGGCTTTCATTTTCACCACGACCTCATCGGGTTGGGGATCCGAGAGGATTACATAGTCAATGACAAATGTTCCTTTGCCCGTTGAAATGGCACTTTTGGATCGGAGTTCCATGATATAGAATAAGTTTAATTGAAGGGTAAATTAAACATATCCATTGAATTCATTACCAGACCTTCCAGGTTTTCGAAAACCCGGAAGGTCTGGTTTAAATCACTTACTAAGGATTCACCACCAACTTCAACACCTGCATTTTATAGGTATTCTGTACCCGTAAAAAATACATCCCTGCTGCGAGAGTGGGGATGGGAAGCATTTTTCCCTGATCACTCAATGAGAAACGATCTTGCTGCCATACGACCTGGCCTGTGCTGCTAATCAGACTCAGGTTCACTTCTCTGCCCTGAGAGAGGTTCCCCTGAAGGTAAAGCGTCTTACCCGGTCCGGAAGGATTGGGGAAAAGTTGTAGTGCCTCAAAGGCCTCCACTCTTATCTCGATTGCCTGACTGTAAGAGAATTTACCGTCCAGGTCGATTTGTTTGACTCTATACTGAAGGATGCCTGCAGGAGGAGTTGGATCTACCATCTGGTAGGATGATACCTGACTGCTATTGCCTTTGGCTTGCACATCACCAATCTGCTGAAAGGCCTGATTTGCTTCCTTTCGTTCTACTATAAAGTGAGAGTTATTTTGCTCAGAGGCTGTCTGCCATGTCAAATTTACCTGATTATCCAATTGTTTTGCCTCGAAGCCCAGCCAGTTGACAGGGAAAGAAGAAGCCGTTGGTTGAATGGTAAAATTAACGGTAACGCTGCCTAATAAAGTTCCGCCACCATTTTTGCCGGAGTATGCATCAACGATCAATGTATAATTACCCATTGTAGGGTTCCAGACTTTATAGTCACCTCCATTATCGCCAAAAAGGGCATAGGGTGCAGTATTTTCATTCACTGTATATGTTTCAGCTCCCGTCATGGTAAATACGATACCACCTACTGCCACATTGGTAATCACATCAATATTCAGTTCGCTTGAGGGGAGCACGTTCATCCCTATCACATCACCATCTTCGATATTCTGGATAATGGTATCATCTGTAGAATTAATCAGGCGAATGGAGTTGATGGTGCCCGCTTCGTCCACCTGTCCATTACAGTTATTATCGATCCCGTCGCCAGGAATCTCGTTGGCATTAGGATTCGCAGTAGCCAAACTATCGTTACAGTCTGTACTGTCAGCTACATAACCGGCAGGCTGGCCACAAAAACTCAGAGTAATAGCCGAATTTCCATATCCATCATTATCGTAATCCTCATACCAGGTAGTTGGCATTTCAGCGATTCCATCACAGTTTTCATCGATGGCATTACCACAGATTTCCACAGCTCCGGGATTGACAGTTGAATCATTATCCACACAGTCTCCGGCTACACCTACATAACCCGCCTGGGCACCTGTAACATACACAGCAGGATTTCCCCATCCATCACCATCGATATCCTGATAATAAAAATCGCAATTGATTGGACTGGCCGGAGCGTTTTTAACGGCAAACAAATTATAACTTGCTTCCTTATAGAGGACAAATTTATCAATTAAAAACCGGTCTGACCGGGCTGATATTTCCACGGTATAAATACCGGGGCTATTGAAGACCGCATAAATAGCATGTGGATCAGCATCACTGGTATTGGTATTCCACTCCCATGCATAGAGCGTATTCATATAAATCTTAAACCAGCCAGCTCCGCCTGCACCTTCAGGATTAGGTGTTTTACCACTTCCTTTGGGATAGACAGTGCTATTTGTGCTGGCCCGGTAACCATAAAAATCATCGGCATCAGAAATCCGCAGCCATGCATCGTTATGCTCTGTATTTTGAGTGCCATTACCTATATGTGTTCTCCACTGAAAACGATAAGTACCAGGATTAGCGATTTTAATGGAGTAGGAGAGTAAACCCGCTCCACCGCCACCGTATTTGGGTGTTCCTTCCCATACAAAATAACCTGTTCCGGAATAGTCTGCGGTATCAGATTGCAATTGCCAGTCAGATACAGTTGGCTGAGCTTCCATTTCGACGACGACGATTTCGCCTACTTCACAGTACACATTTTGCGCAAACAGACGGGAATTCCAGAGAGACAGGGTAAAGAGCAGGAGAAGAAGAGAAAGGCGGAAGTACAGGGGTCGAGCTTTATTCATGAATTGTTTTAAAGATTCAATGACTATAAAATGAAAAATTTTACAGGTTGAAGTGCCTGGCAAGTGGCGTAAATGGCTTTGGTTTCTTAGATCCTTTTGAAAAAATAATGGTTAAAACTGGTATGTATGAGATACATTAACAGCTATAAATGCGCGCAAAAAACATGCCTTAAGTCAATGATTGAGGCTGAGAAGCGTAAACGGTTAAAAAAAATAAACAGCTAAAACGACCAGGGCCGTATAGCTGTTTCATTAACCAGGAAATTTGCTTGTTGTTAATGGGCTTATTCAGGTCTGATGATAATTCCATTATTGATATCCTGGACTTTTTTGCCGTTGGAGTCAAACTCTTCCAGGTCAGGGTTAATTTTGGCTCCTCCATTGGCAGAGTCGGAAATTGCGATGGTTCCTTTGACAGTATTGCCGTTGGGTAGCTGGTAACTGGAAATTTTTACAATAAATTTGGATTCGTGTACATACTCATAAGGGAATGTCTGGCTGATATTGATATTGATATTCAGGTCCACACTTGAAAATGCCAGACGGCAAGTCTTATCGTCGAGAATTTGCACTGAAAAGGTAAAGGGATTACTCCAGTTTACGCTATTTCCCTGATAATTAACCATCCCCTGAATGTCCACTTCATTTGCAGTCCATTTGGTGTAGCGGGCTGTACCAATGGTTTGGTCGAATAGTTTGGTTTTGATTACCAGCCTGGCATCTGCCGGCCCTTCAAAGATTTTTCTCAAATCTGGTGTTTTTCCCATGACTTCTGAATTTAAATGGTTAAAAATTGATTTACCTGTTCATTGCAGGAACCCGGAAAGGTTATCCGGGCATGGGAAAAAAACATTTGGAAATTTATGGCGACTTCGTAAATTACCAATTATTGGACTTTTTTATGAGCCATTATTAGTCGCGTTTTGAAGCTGATTGAGTGTTATGAAAAAAAACAAAAAAATTTTTACCGGGTGAGGTAACCTTTTGCGGGATATGCAATAAAGGTGTATAAATTTTTTATTAACCAGGGATACAATAGAAAATCTAAGTTTTAAGAGAATCTTTTTTATCCCGCAAAAAACAAATAGCTATGGAAGATAATAAAGGTAAAAATCAAGGAAGACCTATACCTCTTGGATTGGGGCGACCAAGAGTGGCGGTTGTAAAGCTTACTTCATCTATTATTTTTGAAGACCCACAGACAGAAACCTATCATCTTAGGTTTTTTGCAAATGAAGAAGCCAAGAAGCGGTGGTTCCAGGAGTATCAATCAGAGGATGATTATCGGTCAATTGCCTTTAAAAAAGCCGGACATGGTGAGATTTACGCTACATTAAAGGCCTTTCCTCTTGAAAATTCCAATGCCAATTTAGCAACAATTTCCCAGGATGATGATGGGGGCTGGATTATTTCATATAAATTGACAAATCAACCTGTGTTTAATTGTTTCTCTGATATTACTGATAAAGAATTTTTTGACTATTTCAGAGCTACTTATAATAGTTCGAACCCTACAATGGATATTCGCTTATTCTCTAAGCATCCTTATAACCGAACAAATAATTATAATCCACAAATAGATTCTATTCGCTTACAATGTGAGGTTTGTTGACAAATCCAGAGATTCAAATATTCTCGCTTATGAGTTTTTCCAAAAAATGGTGTTGGTTTTATATTATCATTATTTTTCATTTTCCATTTTTTTTGCATGGTCAGGAAAAGCTCATGTTGGATGTTTTTCAAGATACTTTAAAGGCAAGAGAGGACCTTAAACAGGCCTCTCTTCTTATTTCTCAAGGTCAATACAATGGTGCTTTAGAGCAAATTGAATCGGCGAAAGCATTATATCAAAAACACCAATTGTGGGAGAACGTAATTGATTGTGAAGTACAATTATCCTCATTATCAGATAATTTTCCCCAAAAAGGCTTTGACTTAAAAATTAAATATGCTCAATCTGCTCTTCGGCTAAGTCAATTGTATTTACCTCAGGATACTTTGTTATATGCTCTTTCTCTCAGGCAAAAAGCAGAATCCTTAACCTGGATTGGACTTTTTGACTCCTCCTTATACTTCTTAAATTTGGCAGTTCCCATTTTTGAAAAAAATCAAAAATGGGATGAGTGGGCATATTGCAGAATAGACCAGGCAGTAAATTATCAATTTAAGGAGGAACTTGATTCCGCGAACTTGTATTTACAAAATGTACATAACAAAATTTATAAGATTTTTTTACCAGAAGAAGATAAATTGGACATTCTGGCCACGTTACTAGATCTTCTTGGAACTCAATATAGTCGCCTGGAAGGAGATTATGACAAAGCAATAGATTCAACTTTAAAGGCCCTAAAGATAGATTTAGGTAAAACTCATATTAGAAATT
>JAGQVA010000350.1 GCA_020438265.1 Bacteroidota bacterium | reverse complement strand
ATAGGCTACCAGCATGGTTTTCAGATGTTTTTCATCAAAACCTGGCCAATCGCGGTTGGAGAGTTGTTTGAGGGTGTCCTCCAGGAGATGGATTAATGGCTGAGGATTATTGTGTTTGGCAAATTCCTGTACGCGTTTGACAACATCGGGAGTGGTTATGTCTAGGTTTTTCTGAAACTGAATCTGTTCCAGAAAATAGTTATAATACAACTCCCGAATGACTTCGTTGGGAATTTGTAGTTGAACCTCTGATAAATCAGCTTTTTTTATGGTTACCAGTCCCATATAAAAAAGTAAGCTGAGGAAATCATATTCGGTAAACTTTCGGGCAAAACTAAACTGCTCAGTCAGTTGGGCCGCAACTTCTTCTCCTCTGAGCAGCCTTTGCAAAAGATCCCATCGTTTCGATTCCTCTCCTCCCAGTCGGAATAACTTCCCCAGTTTGCCATAATCTGAACTGATATTGATGTCGAGCAGGCTTCTGGGATATTTTCGCCTTTTTTGATACTCGTTGGCAAAATAGAGTACCATATCTGAATTATACATTCTCTCCTTTCCATCAGCATCAAAAAGGTATCCATTATACCATTTACGCATTTCGCCCATCATTCCATCCAGCTCGGAATCGGCGATTTCAACTCCTTTTAAGATTCCCCTCACTTCCTCCTGCGTAAAACCCATCATTTCATTGAGGGCAGCGTCCAGGCTAATATTACTTCCCATATTAAACCCACTGGTAAGACTATCAAGTGTAACGGGAGATACTCCTGTGGCAAAAAAACGATCTACGACTCCTTCCTGAGTAGCGGTTTTAATTCGTTCATAAAAACTTCGTACATACCCTTCCGCACCTACAATCTCTTGAAACTCACTCAACCGGAATGAAATCAACTCATTAGTAAAGTGGTCATATTCGTCAATGACAATATAGATTTTGGGTATATCATTCGAAAAGGCATAGGTAAATAAGCTCCCCAACATAATTTCAGGAGCAGTTTTATCTAATATTTTTTCTCTTGTTTCAGATGAAAAATAAGCCACATACACATTCAGAAACTGCTGAATTCCCTCTTGTACTTTTGTAAAAAATCCAAGATAGGTATGTTCTTTACTGGTTGTATCAATCCCGCTAAAGTCAAATTTGAGGATCAAATAAGTGTTTGCCAGTGGAGTGGGATTCTGCCCAATATGGAATCTGCCAAAAAGAGTCTCAAACTTATTTTTGTGTTCTAGTCCATAATAGTACTGTAAAACCGAAATCCACAAACTCTTTCCAAATCGGCGGGGACGCAGAAAGAAAAGATACCTTTCATTCAATTGCTCGATCTGCCTTAGATATGGGGTCCGATCAATATAAAGGTAATTCTCATTAACCAGCGTCTCAAAATTACTTATGCCATAAGGAAGTTTTAACATAAAACAAAGATACGGAGAAGGAAGGGAATTGAAAACAGTGATTTGGTATCCCTTCGTATAGGCTCAAAAAATCAATTATTGCCCAGGCTGACTTCCTCATTCTCTCCATAAAACCCCTCCACCACCTCCTGAAACAAGTGTAGTTTGTGCACATCCCGCGACTGGCTCATAATCACCCCCGTTACCCCATTCCCCGGATCAACCCAGAAATAGGTATTCAAGGCTCCCAGCCAATAAAACGATCCTTCAGGCAAATTCCCAACCTGCGTAATGCTCAGAGGAGCTTTGGCCCAGAGCTGTCCTTTACGGTTTACCACTGCGAAGCCTAATCCAAATCCACTATGGACGATATCCTTTTCCATAGGATCAATGGGAAAAATAGCGTCTGGTAAATGATTGGTAGTCATCAATTCCACCGTTTTCTTTTTTAGGATTCGGACGTCGCCCAATTTTCCGCCATTGAGCAGCATCTGAGTAAAACGCAGATAATCTTCCGGAGTGGAAACTAATCCTGTATTCCCTCTCGCAAAAGGTGCAAAACCTTTATCGGGCCCAAGAATTTTTTCAAGCCCAGACTCAGACATTGCATAAACAGAGGTCATGTTTGATTTTTCGCTTTCGGGAACCTGGAAAAAAGTGTGGTTCATTTTTAGGGGTTTCAGCACATTTTTGTGTAAATAATCCCCAAAATTCTGTCCTGAGATCAATTCTATCACTCTGGCCAGAATATCGGTATTCACGCTGTAAGTAAACCCTTCTCCAGGTTGATGAATCAGGGGAAATTCAGCAAAAGTCTCAACAAATTCTGCCAATGTTTTTACTTCAGAAAAATCATGATCTCTGATCATCGCATCCACTGGTGTATTCCCCAAGGAACCTGAACCAATCCCTGAAGTATGCATCAGCAAATCCTTCATGATCAGGGGCCGCTTCAATTCCTCATATTCTCCACTTTCCTTATACACTTTCAGATTCGCATATTGGGGAATATATGTTTCCAGTGGCGTCTCCAGACGTATTTTTCCTTCCTCCACCAGTTTCATAAAAGCTACGGTTGTCAGGGGTTTTGTCATCGAAGCCAGACGGAAGAGTGATTGGGAGAGAATGGGAGTTTGGGATTCAAGATCCTGAAAACCTGCGTGTTCGTTGATCTTTAATTGATCATCCTGCCAGATCATGACGGATATGCCGGCGAGTTTTTCTTCGTCGAGATAATTTTGTAATACTTGCTGAATGCTTTTTTGAGCAAATAGAGAGGAAAATGTTAGGCAAAAAGTTAAGAGGAATAATTTCTTCATTTTGTGCGAGGTTTATGTTTTGGGCAAACATAAACTGCGTTTTTGGCATTATGGGGAGGATTTATAAAGAAAAAAGATGAATGGTACAGGTAGGGGGAATGAGTGGTTTGATAACGAAGAGGAAGATCCCTCCCCTGCGGTCGGGATACCCCGCAAACGGGGAATATAATATTCTGCCAACCCGGCAGACAGGTTCGCCCACAATTCGTGGGCATCCCGAATCCCTTTAGGGTGAGGGATCTTCAAAAACATCATTTAATCTCTCCCTCAAACCACCGCAAAAACTCCTGGCTCCGATAGCGACTAATGATAATGGGACTCATTCCTTCATTATCCTCACAAGCATGTATCCAGACAGAAAGTTTCCGATTCACTTCCTTACGTATTTCCCTGATACACTCCCGACTGATCAGAAACTGCCTGCTAACCCTGAAAAAACGGTCCGGGGGCATTTCCTCAACAATCTCATTCAATGAGGAAAAATGAGTTGTGTACCTTTGATTCGCCAGATAAACAGAGACAATTCCCCCACTTGAATGAAAAAAAATGACTTCATTCCAGGCAACCTGAATGTGTTTTTTTCCTGATTCAAAAACAAAGGAATCATTAGTGGCTTTAATTGGAATAACCAGCTCATTTCCCTTTTTCTGATACATTTCATACGCTGTCAAAAAACCTACCTCTGTAATCACCAGAGTCAGACAAACCAATAAGTATTTCAAAAAAAGAAATACATGAAATTCTGCATCAAAAATGACGATATTCATGAGCCAGTAAAGGAAGGTGTACAAAACGAGGGTAAAAAGGGTGTTAATCCCTGCCTGAGCCAAAACCCGGGGAATGAACCCTTCTATGTTTCGGGGTTTGATTTTTTTAAAGATCAACCAATTAACCGTACAAATTGGAATAGAAAACAGGGTCATAGCCAGAAATTTCACCCAGGGAAAAGCATAACCCACCGAAAAAGGGATTTTACTATAATTCAGAAAATGGACAACCAGAAGAATGTACAACACCAGAATTCCATATCTGATCAGATGGGGTTTATATTCAGCAGCCAGTTGATTCATAGGGAGAATATACTGGATTTTCCGCTGAATGAGGGATTAGGGATGAAAATTGGCAAGATTCGTCTGGCCTCTGAAGGCTAATCGCCCTCCCTACACAAATTTCGCGTTCTGTGTGAAAAGTCAAAATAAAGATTAAAGAATAACAAATGAAAAAGTGAATACACTGATTTACAGGAAATTATCTCATCAGAGATGCGTTCACTTTTTACTTCCTTATTCTTTATTCTTTATTTTGACTTATTATTAAATACCTGATAGTCACATAAATAAAAAAGATGCGAAGGGAGATTAGCTCTGAAGAGACGCGGAGGATTAGATTTTTTTAAGTGAGTGAATTTAAACACGGAGGTTTTGAGCTATAATTCCTTTTTCTCTTTTTCTTTGTGTTGAAACCCACAACGAACAAAAAAAGCAACCCTACTCCACCTTCACATAATAAAACGTAAAAGCCGCGCTTTCCTCAATTCCTTTCATCACCAGAGAATCATCCGTTAATTTTTCTATGGTATAAGCGACCATTAATGGTTCATCATCGGTTTCAATGGAAGTTTCCAGCATTTTCCCGTCCATGTGAAAAGCACCCTCTCCTACCACCATTTCATTTTCAATCACCTGATGTTCTTCAAATTTTCCGTCCTCGTAAAAGGTGATTGTTTTGAGGCCGCTGTTTTCAGCCTGAAACTGGATAATTTCTCCATTGATAGCAGAATTACCCAGTTTCCAGATTCCCAAAATCAAAGGATCAGGAGCTAAAAAACTGCTTGTTTCTTCTTTTGTAATGGTATCTGAACTGATTTCGGGGTTATCTTCCTGTGAAGATTGTTCGGGTGAACTGCAATGCAATAATAATAGAGTCAGGCAAAAAATACCGATTAAAGGCTTAAAAACGTTCATGTTTGCGTGTCATTAGCGGTGAATAAATCTAATTTTTTATCATCATAATTCCTAACTTTATCCCCTTAACTAAATACGTATTTATGCTCAGAATCTGGTTACATATAGCGTTTGGAATAGTTACTTTTTTGTTACTCACTCAATGTGATACAGACCCCAACGCCGATATTCAAGATATTGAACTGGAAATCGATTTTAGCCGGGCAGATAGTGTGATGTGGGAAGCTTCAGCAGCACTTCAGGAGAATCCTGATATGGCTCCGATGGAGGTTTATGATAAATTCCTGATCCATGAAAAGGGCTTTTTAGGAGAATGGGTTGACGTAAGGCGGTTTTTACCTCCTAATCTGCAAAATACACCCAAAGCGGATACTTTTATTGCCAGGACGCTGGTTCCGATTTTGGCTGACTCCAATTTGTTTATGCTTTTAGACACAGTCAGAAAGGTATTTCCTTATGATTATCCTTTTAAAGAAAGAATTACGCCTGCCTTGAAAAGACTGGTCAAATACATTCCCGATGTGCAGATTCCCGCTTATCGTACTCATGTCAATGGATTTGTTGCTCACGGAGATATGCGTCAGGTTGATCAGATAGTTTTTCTCCCCGTTCCCGATTCTCCTGGTTATTTCACGTTTGGGTTGCATTATTTTTTAGGCAAGAATCTACCCTATTATCCGGCCAATATCCCTCAATACCAGAAAAACCGGTTTTCAGAGGAATATCTGGAAGTTTTGATGGTTGAATCGATTGCCAATGGAATGGTTCCGGAGGTGAGTCCCAGCCAACAACCTACCCTGCTTGACAGGATTATCCACGCTGGTATCAAACAATATTTTGTACAACAAATTCTTCCCAATACACCTGATACTCTCTGCCTGAAATACACCGAAAAACAGCTTTACTGGGCAGATTTGTACGAAGCCCGGATTTACAAAGAGCTGATGGACGATTTGTTTGATACCAATTTCATGGCTCACCGGGATTATATCATGGATAAACCTTACACGACCAGTTTGGCGCAGGAATCAGCACCAAGGCTGGGAGAATACCTGGGCTGGAAAATTGTCTCTAATTATATGGACCGGCATTCAGAAGTAACCCTGGATGAGTTGATTGAGACGACGGATTATGAGATGATTTTTCGGGAGGCGCGGTATAAGCCTGTTCCGAAATAGAAAATCTTGATTCAGATCATTTTGCTGACGCCAGCAAAATGATCTGAATCCT
>JAGQVA010000349.1 GCA_020438265.1 Bacteroidota bacterium | reverse complement strand
TGCTGATGGATCTTTTTAGTCAGGATAGGTAACACCGATTTTATCGAATCTGTATCAAAAGTGTAATTTTAAGAACAAACACAGAGGCACCGGGACACAGAGAAATTGATAATCACATATTTATCTCCGTGTCTCAGTGCCTCCGTGTTGATTTTTCAAGTTTTTGACAGACTCAATGCTCACCGATAAATCCCCTGCCCCTCAATATATTCATTCACAACCTCCGGCACGAGATAACGCACAGAATTCCCGTTCTGAATCGTCTGGCGAATAAAAGTCGCAGAAATATCCAGTAAAGGAGCTTCAAAAAGCGTCACATTCTCATGCTCAAGCAGTTCATGCGCTTCTTCCCCTCCACGCGGATAAACAAAAATCCGGTAGTATTTCAGAATGGCTTCGTAATTCTTCCATTTATGCAAATGTGTCAGATTGTCCTGCCCCATGATCAGCGAAAATTCATAAGAGCGATAGCGGTCGGCAAGATAGGTAAGCGTATCAATGGTATAGGATGGTTTGGGAAGAGAAAATTCAATATTGGACGCTAAAAACTGATCATTATCCCTGACTGCCATTTCGACCATGGTGTAACGATCATATTCTGATAAGAGGTTTTTCTTTTTTTTGAAAGGATTTTGAGGAGAAACCACAAACCAGACCCGATCCAGATCGGTCATATTCAGCGCTGATTGCGCCAAAATCAAATGCCCCGTGTGAATGGGATTAAAAGAACCAAAAAATAATCCTATTTTCATGAATGCTGAACTTCCAGATATTGGTCAATGATACCAAACAATTCTTTGGTTGCTGTTTCCAGTTCATCATTGACAATGACATAATCAAATTTATCCTCAAAACCCATTTCCCATTTGGCTTTCTGACACCTTTTATCAATTGCTTCGGAGCTGTCAGTTCCTCTTTTAATCAAACGTTCTCTAAGTGCCTCCACACTAGGCGTGCGGATAAAAAAAGAAACCGCCTCATCTCCAAACTGTTGTTTCAAATTGGCTCCCCCTACCACGTCCAGATCAAATAAAGGTACTTTTCCTTCACCAAAAATCCGGTCAATCTCTGATCTAGGAGTGCCGTAAAACATGCCTTCATACACTTCTTCCCATTCCAGGAAATAATCCTGATCGCGTTTCTGAATGAATTCTTCTGCCGAAATGAAATAGTAATCAATTCCATCCTGTTCATTGCTGCGGGGCTGACGGGTAGTCGCCGAAACAGAAAAGGCAAATTGGGAATATTTTGCAAGGATTCGCCTTACCAGTGTCGTTTTTCCAGAACCACTGGGAGCAGAGACGATAAATAATTTATTTTTCCTCAAATCCATAGGCAAAAATAGGGAAGAAAATCAATAACAAAAAAAGGTGTTCTGCCTATAACAGAACACCCTTTTTTATGAAATTTTTATCAGAAGATTATTCGGGGCTACCCACGCGAATCATTGCACAACGGAAACCAATTGTCGCGCTTGAAGAGTCTGCATTAAAGAATCTTCTTGATCCGGGAGAGAGATAGTATGCAATATCATACCATGAACCACCACGATACACTTTTACGTTGTCGTATCCGTCATTTCCAACTGGTGCAAATGGGTCGGGGTTAAACAACAGTGATTCTTTCTGCTTGTAAGAAATATCATCCAACCAGTCGTCAGGACGAATTTCTGTTTTACCTTTTCTACGGTATGGGTTGAAATCTTCAACGTCTTCGAAGGCCAGAATACGGTAGTTATCCTGAGTCCACTCAGCTACGTTACCTGACATATTGTAAAGACCAAAGTCGTTTGGAGCAAATTCATAAACCGGAGCTGTGATCATGTATCCGTCAGTCATGTGATGTCCATCACCACCTCTCCAACCAGCGTAATCACCACGACCACGTTTGAAGTTGGCACGGAACTGACCTTTGCGGTTTCTCAGAGATTTTCCTTCCCATGCGTAGATTTCGCTTTCCAGAAGACCACGAGCTGCATATTCCCATTCAGCTTCAGTAGGCAGACGGTAAGAAGGATATTTGATAGCTTCTTCGTCCTTTTCAGTAATTCCGTCATTGACTACCTGAGTTCTCCACTTACAGTATTCATTAGCCTGGTGCCAGTTTACACCTACTACCGGATACATATTGAATGCAGGGTGACTGAAGTACGTTTCAGCATAAGGGTCATTCAAGGCGAGGTCTCTTCTCCATACGTTAGTGTCTGGATAAAGCTCTTCATAACGGGATTCACCACCGTCATTTTTCAAAATATACTCAAGGAATTCTTTCCAGTCAACGTTAGCAATTTCGGTTTCGTCCATATAAAAACTCTGAACGGTAACCTGACGCTGACGATTGTCCATAGAGTGTTCAATGTCTTTTTCTCCTCCTCCCATGAGGAAAGTACCTCCAGGGATCAAAATCAGTCCCGGAGCCGGATCAGCTTCTTTAAATTTGGGGGGCTTATAAGTTTCGTCACTGTATTTAATACCCGTTTTGCTACTTCTCTTGCCAACCTTGTTGATTTTATTTTTGTGGCTGCTACAACTAACTACCAGCCCAAAAACTAACAGGGCAGAAAGCGCAAAAGTGAATCCTCTGTTTTTCATAAAAATGTTTATTATACAGCTCTATTTACGACGCAACCCGTCGAAATATTGCCCGAAGTTACTGGTTAAAAAAGGTAAACAAGTATGCTTTATTGTTAATTTTATTTTGCAAATATATTAAAATCTTGGACAAGGCATTCTTTTATGTCTAAGCGGTTTTCCTTTCTGGTATTGCTCAAACTCCAGGATCACAGATATCTCATGTGAGCCACCTGAAATTCGCTGAGTAAGATCTGAAATCGTATAGTCATAAGAATATCCAAAACTGAATGGACCTTGTCTTACACCAATCAATCCAATCATCGCATCCTGATGACGGTACCAAAGACCAAAGACCATCGGATCAGCATTCACGTATAATCCACCGTCGATCTGGAAAAATTCGCCTTGCATTTTATATAAGAAAACAGGAGTAATAGAAAGCTCACGTCTGTTTCTCATATCTCTCAAAGGAATTCTGACTCCACCGGTTACTGTGTACTTTCTTGGCAATTTCGCGTCAACGCTACTTTGAATTGCCTGTGTAAATACCTCTACAGGTTCAGTAATGTGATTGACCGTAAATCCCAACCAGGCATACTCATTAAAATAAGCAATACCGGCACTTACATCAGGACGAATCACTGCATTGGAAATGTTTGCAGGCTCAGAAGTAGGCCTTACAAAACCATTGCGGGGATCAATCTGATCCGGAAATCTGAGTTTGTAAAAATCGATGCTAGCCTGTTGTATTCCACCGGCCAATCCAAAACGCAGGAAGTGATCATCAAAAATTTCTACTTGATAAGCGTAATTCAAGTTTACATTGAGTTTGGTCAGGTTTCCTTCTCCGGCTACATCAGAGTTGAAATTAATTCCCAATCCCTGAGTAGTCCCTAAAAAGTGAACAGGTTGGTCATAAGAAAAGGCAAACTGCTTATAATAACCAGGGATTTTGACCCATTGGGCGCGGTAATTCATCGCGATCCGGGGGCCAATACCAGAACCGGTAAAAGCAGGATTGAGCATCAGTTGGTTTGCGTAAAACTGAGAGTACTGTGGGTCTTGTGCACTGGCATTAAGAGCGATAAACAGGAAAGCCAGGACAAGAGTTACATTTGCAAGAAGCTTTTTCATTGGTAAAACAGTGTTAAAGTATAACGTGTACTTGCTGTTATGAGGTTTACCACGTTAGATATAACAACAAATATCAGACTGGTTACATCTTTTTTTAAAAATGATGTGATGACGACCGCAATCTGCATGATTTTTTTGTGAAAATCCAGCAAATTATTTTCTCCCTCCTACATCAATTTGTGTATTTAACCGGGAAAAGAGGATAAATATTTGAAATCAATTCAATATTTATACTACTATTGGGTAAATTACTCCATAGTTTTAAACCCCATGGCTGAAAGAAGTAGTATATTCGACATGATTGGGCCAATTATGATTGGTCCATCCAGTTCTCACACCGGAGGTGTTGCCCGTATTGGCCGGGTCGCAAGACATCTATTTGGCGGATTACCGGAAAAAGTCATTATCACCTTTTACAATTCTTTCTCCCGTACCTACGAAGGCCACGGTAGCGACCGGGCCATCATCGCCGGATTAATGGATATGAAAACGGATGATGAGCGAATCAAGACCGCTTTTGAACATGCCAAAGAGCAGGGCTTTCACTATGAATTCAAAGCCGTTTTTAATGCTTCCTCCTTACATCCCAATTCTATTAAGGTGCAAATGGAAAAGGATGATCTCAAAATGAGCGTTATCGGTGTCTCCCGTGGAGGCGGTCTCATTTCCATTGTTGAAATAGATGGTTTTTCCTGTAATTTTTCAGCCCAGTCTCCCTGTATGATTATTACCTCCGAAGACAGCCATGGGCGGGCTGCTTTCATAACTACCGTTATTGCCCAGGAAGACTGTAATATTGCCACAATGTCCATTACCCGAAGCGGGAAAAAGGGTACAGCCAAAGTCGTCGTGGAACTGGACAGCCCTATCAGGCCGCTTACCCTTGAGTATATGAGAAGTGTCAGAGGCATTAAAAACATTATTTATCTCCCGGATTTAGGACTTTAATAAGCGATAATCTGCAAATGGTCAAATAATATCTGCCATTCATTTGCCTGATTTTACATAATTCACATACTTTGCTTTTTCATGGTTTATTCTCACTGACCAGGTACCTAATATTAATTTGAATATCACAAAGATGAGAGTTATTATTTTCACTCTATCCATATTCCTGAGTATGGGATCGATATACGCTCAGGGAAATATATGGAGTCTAAAACGCTGCCTTGATTACGCAAAAGAAACGAATATTACCCTTCAACAGGCCGAGCTGAATACCCAGTCTTCCCAGATTGCTCTGACTCAGTCCAAAGCGGCCAGAATGCCCAACCTGAATGGAAACATTAATGGTGGTAATAATTTCGGTTATTCGGTTAACCCTTTTACCAACCAGTTCCAGTCTCAAAGCATTCAATCTCTGAACGCCGGAATTGGTTCTAATGTAACCCTTTTCAACGGTTTTAGAATTTCCAATACGATCAAACAGAGTCAGATCGATTTGAATGTCAACGAATTGAATCAAAAACAGGCGGAGTACGACCTGGCCCTTAACGTTACCCTGGCCTACCTCAATATTCTTCGTAATGGAGAAATTGTAGAAAGTGCCGAACTTCAGGTAAATTCGACCAAAGAACAATTAGAACGTACCTCCAAATTAGTCAGAGCAGGTTCATTGGCTCAGGCAGATCTCATTCAGCTTGAATCTCAGCTTGCTACTGACGAATTACAATTGGTCAATGCGCAAAACCAGTTGGCCATGTCTTACCTGACTCTTCAGCAGATCTTGCGACTGGACCCCAACGATGCATTCGGAATTGAAAAACCGGATCTTCCAGATCCGGAGTTAGGTCTCCTGAAATCAAGTGCCTATGAAATTTACCAGGTAGCTGAAGCGACTCAGCCTTTTATAGAAAGTGCTGACTTAAATGTAAAAAGTGCAGGACTGGGAATTGAGATTGCCAAAGCAGGTCTCAGACCAAGTCTGACTGCTTCAGCCAATGCAGGTACAGGTTATGCCAGCGGCAGGCAAATTCCTGTAGGAACAGAGAATAAGTCTGTGACAACCAATGTAGACGTTTCTATTAATGGAGGAGAGGTTATTCCCGCCGAGATTACGACTACACAACCTTCCTTGATTTATGACAGTTATAGCTTCCAGGATCAAATGATTGACAACATTGGTGGAAGTGTTTCTCTTAGCCTGAACTTCCCCATTTATAATCGTAGTCAGAACAAATCCAATATTCAGCGTTCGGAACTGGCTTTACAAAATGCACAGTTAATAGCCGAAA
>JAGQVA010000033.1 GCA_020438265.1 Bacteroidota bacterium | reverse complement strand
ATGGGATTCTGAGCACAGTCCAATACTTTCAGGGAGGTAAGCCCCATCAATGGTGTAAGATCCTGAAGATGGGTATTATTTATTTTTAAAAAATTAAGCCTTAAAAAAGGTCTGAGCGGGACAAGGCTGTTTATTTCCAGATTATTATTAATGGAGATTGCATTCAATAAAATGGTCTGATGCAATTGCTCCCGGGTTGGTTCCAAATCTATTTTGGTATGAGCCTGGATAACATTTTTCCAGGGAGCTGAAAGGTTTGCCCACCAATCCTGTAAAACAGAAGTTTGAAAAACGACCATACAGTCTGGCCTTTTTTGCAAAAAATCTTTGACAAGTTTTTCTTCAATCTTTGTTGAATCACAATAGAGTCGTTTTAACTCTTCCAGTCTGATTAAAGAATTTAGTTCGTTTATGCCTGTCCCATCCAAATTGACATACTCCAGATTGGAAAGTTTGGCCAAAGGAATAATGGTATCCACCTTTGTAAATGAACAATCCAGTTCTTTCAACTTTTTCAGATAAACCAACGGACTCAAATCAGAAACCTGAGTACGGCTAATATCCAGACTCTCTAATAAAGCCAGATCAGCAATGGGTTTTAAATCGGAAATTTTTACTCCCTGACAATATAATTCTTCCAGATTGGTGAGCTTCTGCAACGGCTCAAGAGAATAAATTTCTGAATTATTTTTCAAATCCATCCGGGTAATTCCCGCTACCTGGTGTAATTCTTCCCGTGAAGGCGTTTCTGAGGTTTCTACCATTTCCCTAAATTTCTTTTTCCAGGGACCAGATAGCTCTTTCCACCATTGAGCCAATACCTCAGAATCATAAATCACCAAACATTGAGGATTTTGGCGCATAAACTGATTGGCATGTTTGGCAGTTACGCGACTTTGGTCACAGTATACTTTACGAAGCCCAGAGAGCTTTACCAGAGGAATCAAATCATCAATCGCAGATCCATCGGCAAACAAAAGCCTAAGCTTCATTGCATTGCTCAAAGGGGCAAGAGAATTCACTTTTGTAGATTCACAATAAAGATTTTGCAATTCGGGCAAATTTGCCAGCGCATTCAAATTTATTACCCCGGTATAAGAGCAGTTAAAAATTTCCAGTTTTCTCAAATCAACCAAAGGCGAAAGATCATTCACCTGAGTTTGTTGAATATACAATTCTTTTAACTGTTTCAGAGATGACAAAGGTGCCAGATTCGAAACGGAAGTATAGCTAACGTCGAGCTTTTGCAGATTTTCAAAGCTTGCTACCGGGCTCAGGTCCGCTATTTCGGTGTTTCCACAAATTAATTCCCGAAGGTTTACTGAATATTTGATCGGTGAGAGGTCTTTGATGCGGGTATTTTCACAATGAAGCACTTCCAATCGGGTCAGGTTTCTGATTGGGGTAAGATCAGAAAGCACCGTTCCTGAGATATTCAACTCTTTCAATTGCGAAAGTTTACCGATAGGTTGAAGATCTGTTAGAGAAGGGTTATCTGAAAGGTCGATAGATTTCGCCTGTAATATTCGCTTCAAATCCCCAAACAAACGGGAACCATCAATAACCACTATTTGTAAGTCTGGAAGTTTTAATGTGTCGCCAATCTTCAAAGAGTCATTCATTTGAATGACTTCGGCCATAGAAAGCGAATCTGTAATTGCGATATTTTCAGCAAAAAACTGTTTCCAGTCAAAGGAAAGATCATTCCACCAGCGAGTAAGGTCTTCTTTTTCGCTCAATTTGGTGGTATAAATACTTGCAATTTTAAGTACCCGCGACTCAGGGTCCAGGTTTACTTCTACAAAGCGGGGTTTAATATCGTAAACCGAATCTCCATCCAGATCTATTCCAGTCAGCACACGGTCCATACTTGCTTTGAAATAGAGGTTGCCCGATTCATTCACTTCATGACTGATTTCCTGAATGAGAAATTCAAAACGAACCTCCTTAAAAAAGAAATCAATGTCTTTCAGGTAAGCCTGTATGTCTTTATTAATAACTGTGGACCGATACATGGCCAGATCGTCTTCAATCTGAACATTGGGGTCGCGAAAAATTTTGGCGTAACTCTGATTAATAATGATTTCCTTTTCCCGTGCAGAGGTCAAAGGATCGCCAATTGTGTTAAAATTAAATTCAAGAAAGGAAATAAGTTGGCGGACCTGTTCTTTATATTCTGAAATAGAAGTAGAATCAGCTCCTATATTCTGGCCAAATATGCCAGAGACGATTCCAGTAAAAAGGCACCAGAAAATAATTAATCTCATTGGTGATAAATAAATTTAAGCAAAAGATCCTTTTTCCCCCTCGGAATCTCAGTCATCTGAGAAATCAGCCATCCTCGATTATATCCGGATCTGGTAAAATCATCCAATTCAAAATACCAGCCATCAATCTGGAAAAAGTGGAACTTTACTTTATTAACCTGAATAAACTTCAGATTATTTTTTTTCAATTCATATAAAAAGAGGGTTAAATAATCTGGTTGATAGTCTTTCTGGGCGTATTTTTCGATATTATTATTCCGAAATACTTTAATCAGATTCATGAAATCAAGTTCATGGCTCAGCGGATGGATAAAAGGAGGGCCCTGATCTTCATTGCTTTCAGCTTCGAAGATTTCGGAAAAAGGTTGAAAATAGACATTGGTAAATACCCATTTTGAACCTACCGGGGCCTCTTCCAATTCCAGGAATAACGTAACCGGAGTACTTTTACCTTTATAATTAAAGTCTGTTGAAACTTCGGCAAACCAATCTCCCCCATGAAAATCAAGGTATTGTGGCTTTTGGTTATTGTTTACCTGTCGGATAAACTTTTTCTTCATTGAAGCTGATATCGAAGTGTTTTGCTCATCAAAGAGCACTTCGAGGTATTTTTCCCGCATTTGGGGATCGTGATAGAGACTATCTCCACGATAATAGCGGGAACCGTCCAACGCCTCCTCACAGTTAAAGCGGCGGAAAAACTGGTTTACTTGTTTAGTCTCCGCATAAAGCACGCTTTCATCACCCAAATATCGGTTTAAGGTCTGGGCATGTGAGAAGGAAATGTAGAACAGGGAGCTAAAAAAGAATAACCAAAAGTATTTAAGCACAATCTTAGATTTTTGGGGATTTACGAGACCAGAAAACGAAAGTTATGGCATCGTCTCGGTAACCCGAATGTCTCCCAGGAGCACATCCCAAAACTCGATGATACGACCACTTATTTGCGTAGATTTTCTCTTCACATAGACGGTAATATCTTTTTTGGTTGTGTCTTTATAACTGGGACCATCATCAGAAAAGCCTTCAAAACGCTGGAAAATCGTAATGACTCCCACATAGGTTCCATCCGGCTGTAGTTCAAGATCTGAAATATATTGAATATTAAACCACTCTATGGTAACGCGGTCATAATTCAAAGCCATAAGCCTCTCAAAATAGCGTCTTACTTCAAAAGTTCTGATTCCCTGGCGGAATAAAGAGGAAACACCTATCTCACTTCCATCCGAAAATAATTCTACCGCCCGGTCGATTACCCGGCTTCCTTCAGAGAAAGGGGTTTCTTTATTACCGATAATGCTGATATAACGACTCAGGTCCCGGACTTTTTCCAGAGCTAAAGAATCAATAGCAGCTTTTCTTTCAGGACTAATTTCTTCCTGTGCAGTAGCAGAGAAAAATAAAACACAGGTCAGTAAGAGCGTAGGAATTGTATATATGAGTTTTTGGTACATAGGATAAGACAGCTTAATTATTTAATTACTTTTAGTTAGCTCCAGTTCTTTAATTTTTCCCTGAGCATCAAAATTGATTTTATCAATCATATTGGGGTTTTTCTTTTGATCCTTCAGGTAATTGAGGTATTTAGTAATCGTGGTTGGGCGGTCGTAATCTTTTTTTCCATTCTCCTGGCTAATGGCAATTAAAACCAAAGCATCTCTGGAACTAAACATATTTAACGCTTCTTCAATCTTCATATTGGCAATATTGGTACTCGAAGCGCTTGCAATATCATTAAAAAGGCTGTTGAGGTTATTATTAAAGGCATCTTTTTCAGCTTTTGCCTTAGCTTCCGCATCTTTTTTGGAAAGCCTTTCTCTTTCCCTTGCCAGTTTATCTTCCACATCCAGAATCAGGCTGGCAATTTCAGTATCGCCAATTCCCATTCCTTTGATTTCTGCCAGCTCCCTTTCGGCATCCTCCACCTGGCGGATACTGGTATAATCAGCATTTAACAGAGCCATTAAGGCTGATTTCACTTTAGCCATTTGTTGCTCAGCGGCGGAAGACTCCTGGGGTGTTGTATCGACAATCTTTTTTTTGCCTTTACACCCGACACCAACCACGAGAACACTACACAGGGCAAGAGAAAAAAACAGTGATGAGATCGAAAATTTATTTTGGATCATAATAAATCGCATTTACAGAATTCTTTCTAGTTTAAAGTAAAGTAATCTAGATAATAACAACCTTGAAGATAAATTATTTTACCCTTTAAATCTACTAAAAATCCACAGATTCCTAAAAAGGAAAACCGTTGCATCGGAAAAGGTAAAAGGATTCCCCAAAATAAAAAGTCGCTTCACAATCCCATCAGGACCATGAAGCGAACATTTACTTATATAGCAATAATTAATTTTTTATCAGCCTCGCAATCGAAAAGCCTTTTTCTGTTTTAATATTGAGAAAGTACATCCCTGAAGGAATGATTTGACCGTTTTCGAGCTGTCCGTTCCAGTTCATTTCATGCTTGCCTGCGGGGAAAAATTTTGAATCGGTTAATTTACCCAGGTATTGCCCATTGAGGGTGATAACAGAAACCTCAATATCAGAAGCCTCTGCCAATTCAAATGCAATATTCGTTGAAACCGTAAAAGGATTGGGATATACCTTTAGCTCAGGACCATTGGATAAAAGTTCTCTTACCGAAAGGGTTTGTTCTGGTTTTTCCAGTCTTACATCGGTATATAAATGATATTCTCCCGGCTCAAAATCGAAGCTCATATTCACATCTGTAACATTGATGCTATCTCCTTTGAAGAAATCATACCACCAGCCGGTTTGCTGAAATCCAACTGAACCGCTTTGCTGAGTTACCTCAAAATTCCCCACAATGGCTACATTCATGGAGCTGTGATTCAGTTTAATGGTTTTGATCGCTCCGCCGAGAGAAAGATTGTAATTGTCAGTGCTGAAAGCTTCATATTCTGTTTTGAGATTTATCAGCGCTGAATATACATCGTAGAGGTTGCGGCGATTGAGGTTTTCGAGATAATTCCAGCGAATGGGTTTTTCTCCTGTACGCCCATTAAAATCAATGTCAACGTCATATCCTACTTCTCCAAATTGCCACAGCATTTTTGGGCCCGGGATGGTGAAGAAGAAAGCAGCGGCTTGCTCCATTCTCCTCAGAGCAGTATTGAGGGTTTTAGTACTGTAGGAACCACTGGAATTCCCGAATTGAAGGTTTTTATACATCAGGCGCTGTTCATCATGGCTTTCCATATATCCCATGACATGGGGTTTACTCCATCCTCTTTGCTGATAGGAAATCCAGTTAAAATTGGAAGTACTGACATATCCCATAGTCGCTTCATTATAATTATGAACCAGATTTCCCCAAAGCATCATTCCGTATTCAGCGAGTTCTTTTTCCTCTGTATTATTGGCAAAATGCTCGAGAATAAAATAGGCTGAGGAGTCTACTGTTCGCAACTCATCAAACATCCTTTTCAGAATGGCAATCCGACCAGCATCATAATTACTCCAGGCTCCCACATCCGTATTAAAGGTCTGCGTAAATCCCTTGGAGAGGTCCATCCGATACCCGTCAAAGCGATATTCCTCCACCCAGTAAGCCAGGACCCGATCGACAAAATCTTTGGTTTGCTGGCTTTCATGATTAAAATCGTAGCCCACATTAAAAGGGTGTTTGGCTTCCGGGTTAAACCAGGGATTATCAGGCGAAGGGCGATTATTAGCTCCATCCCAATACAACCTCACCAGCGAATTAAGGCCAAAAGCATGATTTAGTACCATGTCCAATACCACGGAAATTCCTCTTGAGTGGCAGGTATCGATAAAAGCTTTCAAGTCATTTTTGGTGCCGTAATATTTGTCCACAGCAAAAAAGAAGGATGGATTATACCCCCAGCTGTTATTTCCTTCAAACTCCATGATTGGCATCAATTCGATCACATTTACCCCTAATTTCTCCAGGTAAGGCAGTGTATCAATCAAAGTCTGGTAATCATGTGTCTCAACAAAATCGCGTACCAATAGCTCATAAACGACCATTTTTTCAGGATCCGGACGATCCCAGGTACTGGTTTGCCATTGGTAAGGCGTCTGAGCAGTTTGCAAAACAGAAACGATCCCGGAGGTAAGTCCGACAGGATAATCTTTCAGGTCGGGATAAGTATCATTAGTGATCCAGGGGTCATTCCAGGGGTCGAGCACTTTGTCTGCGTAAGGGTCGGCAATGCGAAGTTCTCCATCCACAAAATATTGGAATCCATATTCTTCTCCAGGCGTAAGGCCATTGATCGTAAGCCAAAAGGTAGAACTATCAGCAGAAAGATTCATATAAAAATCAGCGTTGGGCTGATAGTCGTTAAAATCTCCCAGGAGATAGACGTAATCTTTTCCAGGCGCATAGAGCGAGAGTGTTACGGTAGAATCATCGATATAATTAATTCCGGGAATAATTTCCGGAGCAGGATTCTGAATGTTAACTAGTCCACGTACGACAATCAGTGCAGAATCTTTTTTGACTTCCAGACCATTATCGGCAATTAAAATAACATGATAATTTCCCGGAGTAGCATTGGAAAAACTGTAGGAAATACTTTTTCCATCGACCTGAGCTTCTACATTTCCATTAATTTCAAGGGTAAGTCCGGCGGAATCAGAGGCAGCGGCGGAAATATCCAGAGATTCATTGGCTTCAATAACAGAAGTCTCAGTGGGTTTGAGAATGGCAACGTGAAAATCACCTGCTTCATATACAGGATAATAGATATCAGAACCATCAGCAGAACGTCCAACAGTGCCTCCATCTGCACTGCGAAAGACAAAAGCCAATTCGTTGACTGTTACCCCATTAGGTACGCTGTAAAAGGTTTTGATATGGTATTTAATCTGATGCTGATTATTACCCAAATCCGTCATGAGGACTTTAGGGTCAGCTGTGCCCCAGTTTCCCTGAACATGTTTCCAGTCAGTGGGGGAAGTACTCTGAGAAGTAATTAATCCGGCATGGGCATAAACAGGGCTCACCCCGACCAATGCAGCATTCCCCTCAGTCGCATTATACACAACTGTAATGGTATCATCAATAGTCGGAAAAACCGGATTGATATCCAGAATCTGACCAGACAAAGAGGAAACATAAACGGTAAAGGCAAATAGTAATAATCCAATTCGTTGAAGAATATTCATCTTACATGTAAGGTTAATAGTTTTAGTCCAAAAGCAATACATTGCAATTACCCTAAAATTATTATTTACCCTACTTTTTATCGCCTCATCTGATCATTTGGCACTAATATCATTGAAAAAAAGGTGTCGATATATAGATTGGAACGATGTATCAGGCAAACCTGTCAAGTCTCTTCAGGCTTAATTCTTCAAAATCTTTATCTACAAGAATACTGAAGACTTCCGGTATGCCCAGCTCAGATATATCAAACATAATTGTTTTACCATCCATCACCATGCCTGCTGGCTTGAAAGGCAGGCCGTGAATGATTAAATTATATTCGGTATATTCAGAATTGAAACGACCTTTTTTTCGCTGTTGGATGTTTAACAGAGAATTTTCCTGGGCATCGAGGCTAAAAGTACGCACGGTAAAGTTGCCCTGAGCATAATCATAATATTCCCCTGCGTCTTCGTATAACTCGCTCGTATAAGGTTTGGTGCTATAATAAATATGAAGATCCAGCACTTCTATTTTTTCTTCTCCCACATATTGCATGACCGGATAATGAGGAATGGTTGCCCCTGCCTTGACAAATACAGGAAATTGCTCCAGGGTAACATCAATCGCAAACTCCTTCCCTCCTTCTACGATTTCATTAGTCCAGTAATTATACCATTTCCCTTTGGGCAGATACATATTCCGGCTTGTAATATTTGCTTCATGGACCGGGCAAACGATGATATTATCTCCAAACCCAAACTCCTCCATTCGGTAATAAGTCTCAGGATCGGTTTGGTCCATAAATGCGAGAGAACGAATCATAGGTGTTCCCGATTCTACATGGCGCCAGAAAACAGTATAGATATATGGCAGAAGCTGGTATCGGAGTTCAATGGCTTGTTTTACGGCAGCAGTAAAAGGTTCTCCAAAAGACCAGGGCTCCTGATCTCCATGGTCTCCTGATGAATGATTGCGATAAAACGGGTGAAAAACAGCCATTTGCATCCAACGGGTAAACAATTCACCATTAGACTGGCCAATAAATCCTCCGACGTCAGAACCACAAAAAGAGAGTCCTGAAATACTTAGCCGCTGGCATTGAATATTGGCAATCCACAAATGCTCCCAGGTAGCCAGATTGTCTCCTGTCCATACAGCAGCGTACCGCTGAAGGCCAGAATAACCTGAGCGGCTAATCAGAAAAGGTCGCCGTGGAAAAATGGCCTTCTTTACGCCGTGATAAGAAGCCCGGGCCATTTGCATCCCATAGACATTATGCCCTTTTCGGTGGCTACAATGATGATTATCGTAATTATGACGGGTATCCATAGGGAATGTCCCGATTTCCGAAACCGCAGGCTCATTCATATCATTCCAGATACCATGTATACCGGATTTCATAAAGTCCTGAAAAAGTCCTGCCCACCATTCTCGCGCATCCTTGTTGGTAAAATCAGGGAAATAACAAGGGCCTGGCCACACATTCGCCCGCATAATTGCCCCGTCGGCCCTGCGGCAAAATAGCTTCTTTTCAATTCCTTCCTGAAAGACTTTATAATCCCGATCAATTTTAATTCCCGGGTCAATAATCGCAACGGTTTTAAAGCCATCGGTCTCTAATTCTGCAATTAACCTGCGGGGATCAGGAAAACGCTTTTCATCCCAGGTAAAGCAGCGAAATCCATCCATGTATTCGATGTCCAGATGAATGACATCACAGGGAATTTCCCTTCGGCGCATCTCACTGGCTAATTCTTTTACCACTGATTCGGGATAATAACTCCATTTGGATTGCTGATACCCCAATGCCCATAGAGGAGGCAGCTCTGGTTTTCCTGTTATTTCTGTGTATCCTTCTGCCACAGAAAGCAATTCGGGGCCATAAATAAAATAATAATTCATTTCCCCGCCGGGAGCCCAGAAAGTACATATATCACTGCGTTCGTACCCAAAGTCAAAACGTGTTCGGAAAGTATTATCAAAAAATATCCCGTAGGCCCGATTGTGGTGAAGACCGTAATAAAAGGGAATATTTTTATACAAAGGATCAGTTGTTTTTTCAAAACCATACACATCCGACCCCCAGTTTTCAAAACGTAATCCCCTGATATTCAAAAACTGCGGTTTGTCCCCCAATCCAAAGAAATTTTCCTTTTCCTGAATTCTTTTGCTACAATAAACGATATTTCCTCCAGACTCATAATTGGGGTCCCAATAAAAGCCTTTTTCATCCTCACAAATCATATTTCCCTTACGGTCATAGATATTTACATGCAAGGTTTTGGAGATCCTGCAGTCAATTTTATCAGTCTTGATAGAAAAAACATCACCGACTTTTTTAAAGGAAAAAGTACAGTCCGGGGCTTTCATCCCTCCATCTGTTGATACCGCATAGGAAAAGTCGTCATCAAATCTGCCTTCCGGCGAAAAGCGAAACCGAAGAATCCGGTCAGAAAACACACTTACTTCCAGGACCGTTTCGGGACAATACAGGAAAAACTGGTGATCTTTTTGCTCCCAATGGGTAACCAGTTGAGGGATTCTTTTGCGATTCTGAGATTCTAATCTGCCTGGATGCATAAGTTAGGGGTAAACGTAAAACGATTATTAGCAAGGTTAGGAGTAAGTAGATGGACATATCTAATTTTAAGGAAAAACAAGAAGCAAGAATCTAAGAAGTAAAAAGTAAATACTCTGAAAATAAATGGATTAACTTTAAACTTTTCCATTTCTTGTTTCTTGTTTTTACTTGTATTCTCTTTTACAAGACTCCTTAATCTTTCAAATGGTATTCAACCAGATTATCAATCGGATCCTTCACAAAACGCATCGGCTTTAGTCCTCTTTGCTTACAGGCTTGTTTCATCTGATCCGAAAAATAATAACCGACCGAACCAATAAAATCAAGGGGTAAATCTACATAATTGTTCATCTTTAATACAGTAGTATCTAAAAAAGCCAAAAATCTATTTACTACCATTTGCTCAATTTCCTGAATGTGAATGAGTTCCGGAATATATGCAGCCAAAGATGCCATTTTTACATTGGGTTTGGGATCAATAATAATGTCCATTTTAAGCTGATCCAGGGATTTGGCTTCTTTACGAAGGATTTTTTCTTTCACTTCCACAGGAAAATCATCCTGCAACATTCCTTTCATCAAATGTTTGCCCAAATCTCCGCCAGAACCTTCATCCCCAAAAATATACCCTAACCCGCCGTGAATTTCCACAATTTCGCCTCCCTTGTGCAGGCAGGAATTAGATCCTGTTCCCAAAATACAGGCAATTCCTTCTCCCCTCATCGTGCTTCTTGCCGCAGCAAGCAAATCATACCCCACAAATATTTCCGCTCCGGGAAATATCGCAGCTATTGCCTCAGTAACAGTCCTGTTCTGTGCTTCTCCCCGTGTACCCGCTCCATAAAAAAATATTTGCCCCGCAGACAGGTCCGATAAATATTGTGTTTTGACTTCCTGAAATTGAGCAAGGATTTTTTCCCGGGACATGACATTGGGGTTAAATCCGGGAGATTTAAAAGACCGTTCAACTTTTCCGGCCCGGCAGTATCGCCATTCGGTTTTGGTAGATCCACTTTCTGCAATCAGCATGCCTTGACCTACCGTAATTTTAATTGAAAATCAGCAATCATATTCATGAAATGCAGATATGCTTGATGGGGAGAGGAAAAATTCTGGAGAAAACTGCGAGCGGGAAAATTGCCATTGGTAGCCATCAACCGAAAATAGTTGGCTTCCTGCAATTTGGCCCATTCGTGAATCAATTCCTTATCATCTTTTTCCATAACAGTCGCTTCCATCTCAAAGACTTTTAACAAAGCTTCTCTTTGCAATTCATTGCCCTGCCAGCTCGAAAGGTCTTTTTGCGCTCCGGTCCAGGAAATATAATCGTCCGCGTATAGCTCCGACTTATGATCTGCTTCCAGAATAAGTTCTCCCGGAGTTTTGAAGTCAAGATTTTCCCTACTGAGAATTTCCCCGGGCAAAGCTTTCAAAAAATCCAATATTCCGCTTTCTTTTGATTGATATTCGCCAAAGGTTTCGTAAGGCAAAAATATATGAACGGATTTTCCATATTGGCGTGATAACCAATCGGAAAAAGTCCCGCTATTGACAGGATAATGAATCCAGTTGGGATCAGAAAATCTCAGGCTAATATCATCAGATAAGTAATAATTTCGCGGAATGAGGCAAAAATCCTGCATGTGAGCAGCCGCATAAATCTGATTGGGGGATCGTCCATGAAGGTTTCGTTCCACTCCTTCTACTAATAATCCTTTATAACCCATTTGAGAAGCAAAATAGGCCAGATGATTATGGTAAATCAGATCTGTATGACAAAAAATGCGGGGATCCTGCCGAAAGTATTTCCAGATTTTATCCCTGTGTAAAATAACCTGACGAAAAAATTCCTTACGACTTTCCAGAAAGCTCAGAGAGTGATAATAGGTTTCAGACAAAAACTCCACACACCCTGTATCAGCAAGTCTGACAAAAGACTCCAATATATCCGGACGCCATTTTTCCAATTGCTCTATGAGCACGCCACTTAGAGAAAAAGCAACCTGGAATTTTCCCTCATGTGCATCTATTGCCTCATGCAGAATTTTATTTGTTGGCAAATACACCCGATCAGCCACCTGATTAAGAATTTTCTCGGAACGTTTGTCATCCCAGTATGACTCATGCTTTCCTACCTGAAAGATAGAGTACGGATGTAATTGAAAGGGTAGATGAGCCTGGAAATATAAACAAACTGAAGGCATAAATTTTTAAAGGATTTTTTGGTAACCCAACATGACATTCCTGGCAGCAAATTCCCAGGTTATTTTACTGATATCTTTCTGAGTAATATCAATGAGATCTTTGCCCATATCCGGATATTCGAGCAAAGCCAGGGTGTATTCGGCCATTTTTTCCACATCCCAATGGTCAGCAATCAATGCATCAGGCATGACTTCCGAAACTCCTGATTGTCTTGAAATCACACAGCCAACCCCCATCATAGCAGCTTCGAGCGCCACCAGTCCGAAAGGCTCTGAAACCGAAGGCATAACCAGGACATCGGTCATAGCCAGTAGTTCTCTGGTTTCTTCTCTTGATAAAAAACCGGTAAAATGAATTCGGTCTCCCAATTTCAAGCGGGCTACCTTTTCCATCATTTCTCCCAGAAGGTTTCCCTCTCCAGCCATCACAAAACGCACCTGATTATATTTTTCCATCACTTTCCAGGCGACTTCCAGAAAAGTTTCCGGGGCTTTTTGTTCAGTGATTCTTCCAAGAAAGGTTACCAGTTTCTGAGGAAAGGGTCTGGGTTTTCGGTCGTATTGAATGGATTCGATTCCATTATGGACCGGGAAGATCTTTTCGGGTGAAATTTCATATTTTTCCTCAATGATTTTTCCGGTGTACTCACTCACGGGAATGACCAGATCTGCCTGTTCAAAAGCATGTTTTTCCAGATGCCAGGCAAAACCACGGGATTCGGGACCACTGCGGTCATATTCCAGAGAATGAACATGTACCACCAATGGTTTTCCAGACCAGGCTTTAATTTCGAGGCCTGCGAGAAAAGTCATCCAGTCGTGTGCGTGAATCAGGTCAAATTCTTTTTCCATGGCCAATCGGGAAACAATCGTCGTGAATTCTCTGATTCGCCTCATCAAATCATCTCCGTATAATTCATCCAGTGCAAAAGTAAGAGGAAGAACCGGAGTATCTACCGGGGTTTGCCTTTCGATCGTAAGCGTTTCCGTCGCAACCTCTCTTTGCACTACCCTCAGGGTTGGAGCCTCATATCCAGCCAGAGGTACATCCACATATTCCAAATGAACCGTTTCCAATAAAGAAGATTCAAACTCCTTTCCGTTTTGAAACAAATCTTTCAGCTTAATCGAATCAGCCCCAATCAATTCCAGTCCAGGCAAGGAAAACTGTGGATCAGACCGTGGAATAATCATCGTCAGGTCTGTATCTTTGGCTAAAGCCTGAGCCAGGCCCAAAGACGCAACCCCCAGTCCTCCATTGATGACAGGGGGAAATTCCCAGCCCAACATTAATACTTTTGGTTTCATTTGGTAGCCTCCAGCACTCTATCGTAAGCGGTTTCGTAGTGTTTTGTTAAATTTTCCCAATCAAAATGTTCCGAAGCCTCCTCCAGTTTATACCTCTGGGCAATTCGCTTGGATCTGGACATTTGCACAAAAGTAAATAGCTGATCAGCCAATTGGTTGGCAGCTTCATCAAAGCTCCTATGCCGACGGTTGACCACATACATACCGTATTTTTCAGGATTGGGAAAACTATTCACCAGATAGTCACCAAAACCAGCCAGATCACTGGTAACAGCAGGTACTCCCACGGCCATACACTCCAATGGGGTATATCCCCAGGGTTCATAATAACTTGGGAAAACGCCCAGATGGCATCCCTTTACAAAATCATCATAATCAATACTGAGCAATGGACTGGTTGAAGACAAAAAGTCAGGATGATAAACCATCTTTACTTTGTCTTCCTTATAGTTCAACAGATTGGCAGACCGCATAAAGTTGAGGACCTCATCCTTATCATCATCATAAAGATTATGAGTCACAATTGCGGGCAATTTGTTGGAACGCCAGGACTGTCGGTTTCTTCTGAGTTTAATTTTATGGTAGTCTTCTACAAATTGGTTGATGTCAGGGAACTTTTGGATATCCTGAGAGATGACATGCTGAAAAAGTCCGTTCCCCATTTGTTTTTCGATTTCCTCACAAGTATGTCGGAGTTTTTCCAACGTTAATTTCGACTGCAACACCTCAGGATTGATGCTTTTGAATGGCCTTTGGGTGATGAAAAACATGACAACTGTTTTGTCAATATTCGCCTCCTTCATACGCCAGTTCAAACGGGCCAGAGCCTCCAGCGTGAGATCATATCCTTTATTGCGGTATTCATATCGTCCAGAAGTGAAAAAGTAAAGGGTGTTATCCAGGTCAAAATGATAACTCTGGAAAAAATGCCCCATCACAAACTGGTGAATCACCTCCTTATTTTTCTGATGCACATTCTGAATCTCATGCGAAATAGAAGCCCTGTGTATTTTTAGCCCATTGGGGAGCAAAACTTCAGGTTTTCGGCCTATCAGATGGAGACATTCATCGGCAGTCAAATCACTTACTGTAGTAAAAATATGCGCTCCATGTGCGGCTGCCCGTTCAATTTTAATACGGGTTTCGATATTGAACTTTCTGGCCTCATCAGCCCAATTATAGAAGGGAAGATGATCATAAAACTCAGGGTCATTCATTGCCAGATAACGTCCCATCATCGTTGCATGCGTTGTGAAGATGGTAGAAATGGGCAGGTTATCGCGCCGAATTTCTGGAATGGCAGTTGCCGCCATCCACTCATGAATATGAGCGATAATCGGCCTTTTGCCTGCGACTTCTTCCGAGAGCAGGCGCATGAACACCTTTACCATCCAGCCAAAAGCTACTACCTGATTAATCAAATCATCATCTGAAGGCGTGCTGATATCATGGTGCTCCCATAACAGGTATTTAATTTCAGCGAGTCGATCATACGCTGAAAAAGGATTAAACAATACAGTCAAAGGTCTGCCTGCCGTTAGCCAGGTGCCATAATGAACCTCTAATCCCATTTCCCACATCCTCTTTACGGCTCTGCCTGAAGGGCTGTCTTCTTTGGGTTCAATGGACTCGAATACTGTAGAAACATTGGGATGGACGTATGGACCTACCAACAGATATCTTCCTGCCCAGTTTTTCTGCATGCTGGGCACTTTGGATCTAATGACAGTATAAATTCCTCCAACCTGGTTGGCTACCTCCCAGGCTACTTCCAGTAGTAGTGAGTTTTCCTTTGAATGACTAAACATTTCTTGCCCATTCGAGTTAGGGGCTTCAACATGGGTTTTTTCTTGTTGGGTGGGCATAAATTCTTAATTTGATTTACAAAAATTACGAATTGACTGGTCTTTTTCAAATTAATCCGACGAAATGAAAGACTTATATTAGTTACTTTTTCATATTTTTTAAGTCACAACTTCAAAATATAAAATTGTTTATGATGAGAAATGTACTTTTTCCCTGGTTATTTTTGATAACTCTTATCCCTTTCAAAAGTTTTGCACAGTTTGAAATGGTAGAATTTGATTACCAAAATTCTTTTTTCAATAACGGTCAACTTCTTCCTGCCGAAACCTATATGATCTTCAATGGTCCTATTACTCAGGAAGTTAGCATGATTGAGATTGATATTTTTAAAGCCAAGGCAAATAAGCTTAATCCCCCACTCTACCATACTATTTGGCTCAGAACCGCAGGAGATCAATCTACCATCTTCAGAAAACCTGTTTCTTACAAGCTCCAGGGCAGCACAAGCTATGATTTCATTTTCTCTTATTACCGAAAAATTAGCGCCCAGGAAAAAGAAACCCTTCGCAATTCTCTCTATAAATATCTGGATATTTATATTGACCAGTCTTTGATTGCTCAGGGAAATCAGGTTAAATGGACCAAATCAGAAAGAATCATGATCTCTGATTTGAATTCAGTTGTAGAGCGGGGAATGACTTTTTATCGCTCTGCCAATCAAATCGATTTTGAGGGTTTCTCTGATTTAGTTAAAGGTGGAATGGATCGGATCAGCGAGCATAAAGTCAAACCAACAGAATCCAGTCCATCAATCCTGAATGATCCCCATCTGAAAGAGCAGATTGAAGGGTTAAAAACCCTGATCCACTCCGAAATTGACCCCATACTCAACAGTAATCTGATGGTAAAATCAGATGTCAGAGAAGTTTTTGAATACGAAACTGAAAAAACACGGAGTGCGCTGGCTGTGAATGTAGGGTATGGAGGCGTTTTTCTCGATGGTAATCTCAGTGATTTGTCCTATGGATCATCTCCCTATGTGGGTATTTCCATTCCGCTTGGCAACCGTGCCCTTGCGGGTAGATTTGTAAGAAACACATCTCTTTCTTTAGGTGTTTTCACCCAAAACTTTACAGACAAAAACGATCAGGAGGTAACCGGGCCTATCTTTGGGCGGCCTTATTTTGTAGGGCTGGGGTATAATATTTTCCGCTTTATTAAAATTAATGCCGGAGCTACTGCCATCGAGCAAGCAGGTACTTCCGGAGCAGGAAATGGAAATGCGAATCTGGATGTAAGTGCCATTAAAGTAAAACCATTTATTGGTTTAAGTGCAGAAATCGACCTTTGGGTAGGTCTCAGAGAAAAACGCTAAAAAAATAACCATGTATAGATTTACCATCCCCTTTTGCATTTTTTTATCCTTATTCTCCATAAAAGGATTCTCACAGAATGGAGACTATTCCTGGCGGCTGGGAATCGGCGGTGGCTTAACCAATTATTACGGTGATTTAAGTTACCAATTTATCAGTGGAAAGGATTATATCCGGCAGTTTTACACGCAGTCTACTCCATGGATGTTGAGCGCAAATCTGGAAAAAAGAATCAGTTCCAGTTGGGGAATAAACCTCCAGGCAGGTTGGGGATATCTGGTGGGCAATGACCGTGCGAGAGACTGGGATGGAAATCTTCTTACTGAAAATCCTGATATTTCCCGGGCCTTGAATTTCCGTACTGAAGTCAAAAAGGCAGATCTGTTACTTGCCTATCATTTTGATAATGATCGGATTCTGAGGCGAGATGCTGTGATTTCCCCATATCTTTTTGGAGGGGTG
>JAGQVA010000348.1 GCA_020438265.1 Bacteroidota bacterium | reverse complement strand
TTTTGTTCAAGAGAAAGCTCAGAAAATATTTTCTCAAATTTTTCGGGAGTCATCGCACGGCGAATCTCCTTTCTCCGCGAACGTGGAAAATACTTGCCTAAAAAATCCTCATAATCCAGTTCAAAATAATCGGAAGTAAAGGTCAACGCTTCCTGATAATTATTGAGCATTCTTTTGGCGTATTCCCCCGCAATATGAATTTGTTCAATCCGCTTTTCATAATGCGCTTTCATTTTCTGGTAATCTTCAAGCGTGTATCGTTTTCGCGCATTTTGTTCCTTCAGCCCTACATTCAACCGATTGAAAAATATAAGAAAACCACGTTTCAGATCAATGGCATTGATATGATTCAGGTAAAGTAAAGCCCTTTCAAAGAATTGGAGTTGAATGTTTTCACTGAACAGGCTTTTTGTCTCAATTTTTTGCTTCAGGAGAATAATAGAAAATTCAATGGAGGTATTTTTCCCTTCGTCTGGTTTACCCCCTTCACGTTCCGCCATTTGAACAAGCTCTTTCACAATGTCCAGACATACCTGCTTTTTCTGTTGAATATAAGCTTGCAAAGCATCTGTTTCCTTTTTGAAAATCACCTCATAGACCAGTTCGCTTCTATTCGTGCGATTTTTATTTACCCATCCGTGAAGTTCCCAGATTTGGATAATTCGCCTGATTCCATCCATAGAAGTTTGGGGGAATTCTCGCGAAATTTGGTCGTTTAGTTCACGAAGGGAAATCGTAACTTTGCTTCCTTTAGAGGAGTCTTTAGCCAAATATTGAAAAGCCCACTCTTCGAGATGTAAAAACCTTCGGGCAATTTCTAATGAACCATTTTTAGAGTTGAGCAAATTAATATCCACTTCAAGGTCCTTTAAATCTCCCAAAATGCCGATTTCTTTAAACTGGTTAATAATAGAGATTACCTTTCGTCCATCAATACCCAGTTGGTCAGCTATGTAATCGACCCTTGTTTCTCTACTTCCATCCCTCTTTTTTTTATTTCTTCGGGATTCTCCTATAACGGCTTTTAAAATCCTTTCTGCTTCGGTTTTGTCTTTAAACAGAAACTCATTCTGCTGGATTTTCTGCCTGCCTTCCTCAAAATTATTGATTAAAATACTATCGGCAAAAACTTGAGGGGAATTGAGAAATCGTTCTACATAACCAGCTTTTTCCAAGGCATTTACGGCAGTTTTTACCCGTGTTTCCAGGTCCCGAATATCCTCATCCCAACCCGCTTTTCTGGCTATTTCCAGAGCTGATTTGGTAATCTTCTCCCTTTTAAACTGTTGAATCCCCCGCCAGATTTGTTGGATTTCTTTCTGACTGATTCTTGCATTTTGCAGAATATTAAAATGTTGATCGAGGTCCGTTTGGTCAAATAAAACCACACAATCTGCCTGTAAATCCTTATCCCTTCCAGCCCTGCCGGCTTCCTGCACATAATTTTCCAGAGAGGAAGAAATCTCATAGTGAATGACCAGGCTGACATTATCCTTATCAACTCCCATCCCAAAAGCAGATGTTGCCACCATCACATCCAGCTCATTATTCATAAACTGTTCCTGGACAATTCTTTTGACATTCGGTTCCATTTGCCCATGAAAAAACCCAGCTTTGATTTGGAATCCCTTTAGTTTAGTCGCAAGATTTTCGGTGGTCCTGGTACGGGTAACATATATAATGGCCGGGCCTTTTTTCTCATGAAGAATTTCGACCAGATTATCAAATTTTTCTTCTTTGCTTTTGACAGCAATTACCTGATAGTCGAGGTTTTTTCGGGATTGTCTTGTAATAAATTCCTTTAGTTCCACACCCAATTCCTCCAGAAAATAAGCCTTAATATCGTTCACAACCTCAGGTCGGGCCGTAGCAGTAAAACAAGAAATAGGAATCCGCCGCTTATCCATTTTTTGTTCCTGAAGCATGTTGATATACGGCCCAATAAATTCATAATCCACCCGAAAATCCTGTCCCCAGGCCGAAAAACAATGCGCTTCATCAATGACAAAACGATCGATCATCCTTCGGGTCAAGAGGCAGAGAACGGTTGCGGACCGCAAACTCTCCGGAGAAATGTATAAGATAGAGGCAGTTCCATCTTCAATCCTTTCAATGACCTCCTGGCGCTCCGGAGGCGACAACATCCCATTCAAGGCTACCGCCTCATTTCTGTTAAACCGGTTGAACAAAACATCCACCTGATCTTTCATCAGCGAAACCAAAGGCGAGATAACCACCGTCAAAGCTCCCTGTGCCTTTCCCCGAATTAACGCAGGCAATTGAAAAGTCAGCGATTTTCCTCCTCCCGTGGGAAAAATGGCCAATAAACTTTCATCTTTCAGAGCCGAGCGGACTACTTTTTCCTGAAGAGGAATCGCATCATCTCCTTCGAACGCTCGAAAGCCTGGATAACCAAAAAATTCGTTCAAAGCTTCTATGGGGTCCAGGTTATTGGAACAATACAAACAATCAGGATCGCCACAATGATCTGCCCTTAATTTGTTGAAAATGAATTGAATATTGGGAAAATTTCCCAGCATCCAGGAGGGAGTAACGATCTTTGGGTCTTCTGTTTTGGCCAGAGCAAGCACATAAGCCAGTTCAATGGGATATTCTTGGCTTAAGTTTTCCAAATCGGCGCTGGAACAAATATCTTTTGAATAATTCCAAAAGCTAGTTCTCAATGGGACGGGTTCATCAACAGAATTTATCGGGACTCCATCCTCCCAGTTCATCCACTCAAAAAATCCCTGAAAGCCTTTTTGTTGGTACAGAATGGTTTTAAAACCCTGTTGAATAGGTTCGGGCAACCTTTTCCAGGTTTCTCCCAAATCAAGGAGTAAATCACGCGCCAATTCAGCATCGTACAACGGGTCGGATTTTGACAAATCATTGATCAGGTAATCTTTTCCGAGTTTGTGTCGCTTGAGATCGGGTCTTAGAAGAGGTGATAATAATAGGGTGTCAATTGCCGAAAGATGGCTAATCTGATCTGCGTACCCCGCCTGTTTGAATACTTCGAGATCGTGGGCGAGGAGATTGTGGCCGCAGATCATTTGGGCTTTTTCTGCGAAGTCTTTGATTTTTGAGAGGTCTCTTCCTTTGTAGGTGAGGTCACCGCAGAGTAAGCCAATTTCTTTGATTTGGTTTTTGTGGTGGTTGAATTCTATGTCCAGGAAGAGGATGGGGGGCATGAGTGAGAGATAACGAGTTGGGATATTTGAATGGGTGTAATTTGGGGAAAATTTGGGAGAAATGCTGGGGGGCTGTTAAATTTTCTTTGTCCTTTTTTCACTCTGATCTAAAAGTATTTTTGCCATGTACTTGAACGTAATATTTCAGGTTTTTAAGAAGGGCTTTCTTCCTCTTGGGTAGTACCCCCTCGCACGAGCACCGCCCCCTCCAGAGGTTGGCTCGCGCGGGCCGGGGCATCGACGAAGGCATTCGCCTTGGAGATTCGCGTGGGCGGCTCTTAAGCCGTATGGCTTGGCCTGGCGGGATGCACCTCTTGAGGCCTGGCCTCAACTTGATTGGGGAGCAGGTGCTTGTGCGACGGGGTATATGTTACCCTATGAAATAACAGATTTCCCTCCTTGTATCTCTCCCTGCTAACATTTATCTTGAATCTCAAAATTTCACAAAACACCCATGACCGATCCCCAAACCGACTTCGCCGTAAAATTCGCCCTCAACGCCTTCACCGAGGTATTCAAAGGCGCATACCATGGCGCCCTCAACTGGGCACAGGCCAAAAACCAGGAACACGACTTCTTCAACAAAAAGGCCCAGCTCTACGGGGAAAAAATGAAAACCCGATACAACAAAATCAAAATCCTCGGCATGACCGAACCCCGGCCTTTACGTAGCATCTTCGTCAGAACCAATATCCTGGAAAAGATTACTGACCGTACCAGGATCGATTTAGCAACCCTGGAGAACCAGATTGACTTTGCAAACAGAAGATTTGGAAAGCCCAAAGAATCCAAATCCGGGCTGGAAGTCGCCCAACAACTGGAAAAATACATCGTCTTGGGGAAGCCAGGTGCTGGAAAAACCACCTACCTCAAACGCATTGTCCTGCATTCCCTGGAGGGAGATTTTACCTATCAGCGCCTGCCGATATTTATCAGTTTAAAGGAATATTCCGACTCAGGCAAAAGTCTTTTTGATTTTATCGTTAATGAATTTGACATCTGTAGCCTGCCGGATGCGGAGCCTTTTGTGACCAATCTCCTGAAAATTGGCAAAGCGCAGATCCTGTTGGATGCGCTTGATGAGGTACAGGTTGAACATGAAGACCGAGTCATACAGGAGATCAAGGATTTGTCAGATAAGTATGATAAATGTCAGTATATTATGACTTGCCGGATTGCAGCTTTTAATGCGCACTTTGAGCAGTTTACGGATGTAGAAATTGATGATTTTAATGATGGGCAGATTCAGGAGTTTATTCATAACTGGTTTCAGGTTGAACCTGAACTGGCGAAAGAGTGTTGGGAAAAATTGGAAAGTATGCAAACAGTGAAAGAACTGGCCAGTACTCCCATATTATTAACTCTTCTTTGTATTCTCTATGAAGATTCCTTGGATTTTCCTCAGAGTCGGGCTGAAATTTATATGGAAGCCATAGATACGATGCTTAAAAAATGGGACAGCAGCCGTAGAATCAAAAGAAAAGGAGAGTCAACCTATGAAACACTCAGCTTCACGAAACGAAAAACTCTCCTGGCAAGGATAGCCTTTCAAACATTTTCCCAGGGAGAATTTTTTATCCCTCAGCGAAGACTTGAAAAATTAATTAAAGATTATATCCAAAACCTGCCTCATATAAAAGAAAGTTCCCTTGAGGTAGAAAGCAGAGAAGTGTTAACATCGATGATCGCTCAGCATGGATTAATTGTACCCAGAGCCAAAGGTATATATTCCTTTTCTCATCTCTCTATTCAGGAATTATTTACGGCTCATTTTTTGGTTTCCAGTCCCCAATCCGAACAATTAATTAAAGATGCTATCGAAAATTATGTATCCAACCCCCAATGGAGAGAAGTTTTCTTACTAATTGCTGGTATGCTTGAGGAGGCAGATGGTTTTATTATGAATTTAAGAGAGTATATCGATATATACGCCCATGAATATGGCCTTATTGATTTTTTATCTGAAGCAAATAACCTACTTAAAAATAGTTCTATAATAAAAGGAAAGAGTAGAGAAAGAATTATAGCTGGTCTCCAAAATGTCTTGACTGAATCAATAAATCGCTCATATGAACTTTTGCGTATTAATGCCCGTACTCTTTCGCTAGATATTAATTATAATCGTTCGCATTATCTTAACCTTACCCTGTCATTTATTATTGCCCTTGAAGAAAATCAATTCGATGCCCTTGATCAAAAAATTGACCTTGTCGTTAGACGAGCCTTGACCCTTGTGGATAACTATATTCTTGAACAAGATCACGCCTTTAAAAATGACATTAGTTTTATTCTTGAAATTCCCACCTACCTCCAACTCAACCTCCTCCTCCTAGACTGTCTTCTAAACTCCGGAGCCTACATCTCCAACCAAACACGCCAAAATGTCCTAGACGAACTCCTCCTTCCCCCACCCACCAACATCCCCATCACCTAAACAATACTTTTCTCAAAAAAATATCTATCTTCAAAAACTAATTCCCAACCCGGCCAGCCCACACGGCTCCGGGCCTGCGGAGGCCTAGCATCCTTTACCCATCTACCAAATCTCCTATACAAGGCATTATTTTTCCAACAATCCCCCCATTTTTGTTAACCTCCTCCCCCACCCACCATACCTATACAAACAAAAAAAAAAATTCAAAATAAAGAAAAAATTGTTTTTTTTTTTAGCCTAAAAAATTTAAAAAAAAAAAAAACCTTAAAACAAAAAAAAAAAAATTTCATAAAACAATTTTAAATTTAACCCCACT
>JAGQVA010000347.1 GCA_020438265.1 Bacteroidota bacterium | reverse complement strand
TAAAGTATAATGCATTGCCTTTGATGTCGCAAACCACCTTAACGATATTGGGATCATGGATTTTCCCCGGATCTGTAAGGGGTTTGATTAAGGTAAAAATACCTGACTCATGATTATTCAGCATCTCTGTGCCCAGGAAATCAATTTGAGCAGGGTTAATAAATGGCTCATCTCCCTGAATATTTATCAAATGTGTATACCCTTCCCTGGTAATTGCCACTTCAACCATTCTTTCAGTGCCAGATTGATGATGGGATGCAGTCAAAGTCACCTCTCCTCCAAAGCTATTTACATGATCAAAAATCCGTTGGTCATCCGTCGCCACAATTACCCCGGAGAGCGATTTTGCCTTCATGCATTGTTCATATACCCGCTGAATCATACTTTTCCCCTGGATGATTACCAAAGGTTTTCCGGGGAACCGCGTAGAGCCATATCTGGCTGGAATTACACCTAAAATCATGGGGCAAAGATAATGGGATCTTGCAGAATTTTTGCTACAAATTGCCGTTAAAGTAATATTGAATTATATTAGTAGTAACTATGCAGCAATTGGCTTTTAGCTGTTGGCCGTTGGCAAATTGGGAATCTTTTACCAGGTTCAGCTAAAAGCAAAAGGCCAAAATCCAATTGCTGAATATGACCAACTACTCATAAAAACTAAACGTTAGTTTACAAGCAGCTCAATGTATAAAACGGTATCTTGTAAAAGTTTGTCGGCAATGAAATTTTTTTCCACTAATTCACCCTCATATCTGGTCTTTGTACTTCTTCAATGTCTGTTGATACAGGCAATGGGGCAATCTTCCCAGAATACTACGATTCTGGATCATAAAGACAGAATTCAGATTACACGGCTCAGTGTGCTCAGTTCCAAATACAGAGAGACCAACCTTTCAATTACCCCCGATGGGAAGTATCTGTATTTTATGTCTCTGCGAGGCGGCCAGCCCTGGTCGGGATCCTATATGACCTATCAGGGAGATTCTGTTTTTGATGGAGATATCTGGTATTCACAAAAAATAAATGACCGTTGGCAGCCTCCCAAAAGTATGCCCTATGGAATCAACACGCCTCAGGGAGAAGATGAGCCCAACGTTACCGCTGATGGACAAACAGTTTATTATCAAAGCTGGAATTCACTCTGGCAAAGGACAGGAGGCCCCTATTATAAAGCACGTCATACCGGAGGGAAATCATGGAGTCGTCCTGAAGGACTTGGAGGGGGAATTACAGAGTTTTTCCGCACCACGCCAGCTACTGACGGGATGAGCATCTCCAGTGATGAAAAAACCTTTATTGTGGCTGCGGGCCGTGACTACGATGCCCCCATGGATATTTACATGAGCAAAAAATCCTCTTACGGCTGGACTTATTGTAAAAAGCTGCCTATTAGTACTACTCGTGATGATCGCTCCGTTTTTCTGGCGGCCGATGGCAAGACGATTTATTTTGCTTCTAATGGGTATAAAGGGTTTGGAGGGCTCGATATATATAAGACTACTCTCAATAGTGATGGTACAGTTGGAGAAATCATTAATGTAGGAGCGCCTTTTAATACACCCGCAGATGATTATGGGCTTATTTTGACTGGAGATGGAAATGAGGCTTATTTTGTCCGGGACGGGGATATTTACTTTGCAGATCTGAAGGAAGCGGATGAAAGAATCAAACCGGAAATTCCCACCTATACCCATACGCTTAAAGGAACTGTACGTGACAGCAATTCCTGGGTCGGACTTTCAGCAGAGATTATTCTTCTGGATGCACGCACCAAAAGGATTATTGCAAAGGAAAACACAACAAAAAATGGTTCTTATGAAATTTCGATTCCCAATAAAGCTCGTGTTTATGACCAGATTGTGATTTGTGACGGATATAATAAGACCCGATCAAGGGTGAGCTTCGAAGTGAGAGGATATAATGAAACCAAAACCAATCATTTCTTATTAGTCAGAGAAGAACCTCTGATTGCCGAACATAATCAACCAGAGGAGAAACAAGATCCGGAACCCCAAAAAGAAGAGCAGGATCCGGAACCAAAGAAAAAAGAGGATAATATTGTCATTACACAGATTGAACCTCCCAAGGAAACCAAAGACCAAAAACCTAACATTGACGAAACGACTCCAGAGATTATCGAAGATATTGACCCTTATTCCTTTGAAGGAATTGCCGAAAACAATCTGATTCTTCTCCTGGATGTATCAGCTTCGATGAGAAAACCTGAAAAACTTCCTTTGTTGAAAGACTCCTTTAATAAATTACTTGAGCACATGCGTCCCGAAGATCGGATTTCTGTAATTGTATATTCAGGAGATGCAAAAGTAGTGTTGGACGGAGTATCAGCAGCTAATCGGAGCATGATCTCAGAAGCAATTGAAGGGTTACGATCAGGAGGAAGTACCAAAGGCAAGAATGCATTAAAAAGGGCCTATAAGCTTGCCTCTGATAATTATATTTCGGGAGGTAATAACCGCATTATTATGGCCACGGATGGTTATTTTGATGTGGATGATCTTTTTGGTATCGCAGAGAAAAATGCCAGTGGAAATGTATTTTTAACTGTATTCTCTTTTGGAAAACTGAGTGATACCAAAATTGAAGAATTACAGTCTCTGGCTCAAAGAGGCGGCGGAAACTACGCGGGGATCACTCCTACCAATGTTGATAGGGCATTGTTGAAAGAGGCGAAGGCTGTACGGCATTAAGATTTATAGGGTTGGGCTTTGTAGGGAAGCAAATGATTCAATAATAACTCTCTGCCGAAGGCATTTAAAAAGGTTTGTCACCCTGAGCGTAGTCGAAGGGTCTATTGACTTGAGTATAATTGAAAAGCACCTCCAATTACTTAGGCCCTTCGACTACGCTCAGGGTGACATCATATCGCTTATTAAGCCACATTTACTGACCTGGAAAGCCCAACCTGCTTTACCCTTTAAAATCCGGTTTTCTCTTTTCCAGAAATGCTTTTAATCCTTCCTGATAATCATCGGTGCTACCGGCGATGGTCTGATATTGTTTTTCCAGTTCGAGCATATCATCAAGCGATGATTCATAAGACTGATTGAGCATCTCTTTCATCATTTTGATTGCTAAAGGAGGAGCACTGGCATAATGAAAAGCCATTTTTTCCACCACTGAATCCAGGTCTTCAGCCGAAACCACCTGATTGACAAGACCTAATGAAAGCGCTTCCTGAGCTGAAACAGGTTTTCCCAAAGTTGCAAGTTCAAAAGCTTTACGATGCCCAACCTGCCTTGGCAAAAACCACGAAGAGCCACTATCCAGGACCAGGCCAATATTCACAAAAGCCCATAATAAACCTGCTTTTTCCGAAGCAATCACATAATCACAGGCCAAAACCAAACTCGCTCCTGCTCCCGCCGCAATACCATTTAGCCGACAGATTATCGGTTTACCCATTCTGCGGATTTTCTTGATAATGGGATTGTATTGCTGGTTAATCGTCTCTTCAAATGAAAAATCCTCACGCATGGCATCTTTCAGATCTTGTCCGGCACAAAACGCCTTGCCTTCACCGGTAATCACCAATGTTCGCACTGATGCATCATTCTGACAAATATCCAATACCTCCAAAAACTCACGGCTCATTTCCCGCTCAAAAGAATTAAAAGCCTGAGGGCGGTTTAGGGTAATCCGTGCGATTTTATCTTTTATTTCTACATTTACAGTCTGGTACATAATCACAGATTTGGAAGCTTAGACCATACCTGGAGCGCTAATTTCCTATAGCAAATTCTCAGTCCCAAACATGGTCTAACCAAATTAAGAAATTATTAGTTAAGTTTGGCGATATGGAAGTAAAGACAAATACCCAGGACCTCCTCATCATTGATGACCGGCCCTATATCAAACAAATTTTGCTGGTAGCCATTGGTTTGGCTGGATTCTCTCTATTTCTGGGTTCGGTAAAGGAATACGGAATTCAGGCATGGTATCGCTTCACCTATGTTGCGGCGATTGTGATGGCGATTGGTGGCACATTTGGTTTTTTGTACTTTACCAAAACGGTGAGGATGGTATTTGATCGGGTCAAAAAAACCTTTTCGATTATTCATGTTCAGCCCGTAAAAAGTCAAATGGCTCAGACCATTCCGCTGGAAGAAATTCAGAACGTCCTTATCGAAAAAAAAGTGCAAAAAAAATCCGGCAGATCTATGTACCGGCTTGCGCTCAGAAGAGCCGGGGATTCAATCATTGTTCCCAATCATCAGTTTAAGCCTGATTATCACACCCAGGAACAGATGGCAAAATTTATTCAGAAGTTTTTGGCAGTTGGGGATTAGCTTTTGGCAGTTGGCTGTTAGTAATTGGCCATTGGCTAAAGGCAAAAAGCCAATAGCCAACAGCCATTTATTCTACATATTCTTGATGATTTCATCACCAAATTCAGAACATTTCAGTTTGGTCGCTCCTTCCATCAGACGGTGGAAGTCATACGTTACACGCTTGCCGGAAATAGAAGTTTCGATTCCTTTGATAATCAAATCAGCAGCTTTTTGCCAGCCCATGTGTTCAAACATCAATACTCCGGAAAGAATCACAGAACTTGGGTTTACCTGGTCAAGACCAGCGTATTTAGGAGCAGTACCATGAGTTGCTTCAAACAAAGCGTGTCCGGAAATATAGTTGATATTCGCACCGGGAGCGATACCAATACCACCAACCTGAGCGGCCAGAGCGTCTGACAGGTAATCACCATTGAGGTTCAGTGTAGCAATTACATCAAACTCAGTAGGACGGGTCAGTACCTGCTGAAGGGCGATATCAGCAATGGCATCTTTAATCAGAATTTTACCAGCAGCCAACGCAGCATTTTGCTCTTCATTGGCAGCAGCCTGGCTCTTGGTTGCAGCAGTGCGGTCGTACTGCGCCCAGGTATAAACCTTATCACCAAATTCACGCTCGGCAACTTCGTAACCCCAATCGCGGAAAGCACCTTCTGTAAACTTCATGATGTTTCCTTTGTGAACCAGCGTTACAGATTTGCGGTTGTGATCGATGGCATACTGAATGGCAGAACGAACCAGTCTTTCTGTACCATGACGAGAAACCGGCTTGATACCGATACCCACTTCAACCGTTGGTTCTTCAGAAACTCCTCTTGAGGAATTGTATTCAGCAATTTTATCTTCTGTACCAAAACGGATTTTCGCAAAATCTTCGGGAAATTCTTCTGCAAAGATTTCAAGTAATCTTTCTGCTTTTTCAGTTCCGGATCTGGCCTCGATACCCGCATAGATATCTTCTGTGTTTTCACGGAAAATAACCATGTCTACAAGTTCTGGATGAATTACAGGAGAAGGTACACCTTCAAAGTAGCGTACAGGTCGCAGACAAACATAAAGATCCAGTTTCTGACGCAGAGCAACGTTCAGAGAACGGATACCACCACCTACAGGCGTAGTCAATGGCCCTTTGATAGCCACCAGGTATTCATCAATTTTGTCAACGGTTTCCTGAGGAAGCCATTCGCCAGTTTCATCAAAAGCTTTTTGTCCGGCCAGTACTTCCAGCCATTCTACCTTTTTGCTGCCACCAAAAGCTTTTTCTACAGCAGCGTCAAAAACGCGCACAGATGCATTCCAGATATCTGGTCCGGTACCATCACCGATGATAAAAGGAATAATTGGATTATCAGGTACTGATAACTTTCCGTTTTGTATGGATATTTTTTTTCCAGCCATATGTGTTAGAATATTATTGACGGGGGGTTATACATAAATTAGGCTGCAAAAGTAAGCAATTATTATGGGATTTCGAATTGCTTTAGGAGAAATTCAGAAATGCTTTTGGTTACAGTTTTTTGTTTTTACCACATAGTCTTATAGGTCTTCATAGTAATCATTACTCTACCCAACTAAAAAGGGGTAGAATTTGAAAAAAAGAAAGGAAGCGCGATTTTCGTGTTGCAAAACCAAAAA
>JAGQVA010000346.1 GCA_020438265.1 Bacteroidota bacterium | reverse complement strand
AAAAATAATGACTCTATGAGAGCATTTGGGGAATGTTTGTATTTTTACCACATAGGTACATAGAAAATAGTTGTTTACGCTTAAAGAAGGAAAGATAACATTGAAAGCATCGAGTCCGGATTTCCTATGATTTCTTATCTCTAATTACAAGCTATATAACTATGTGGTAAAAAAAGACACCCTTAATTACTGTTTCTTCACAAAAATCGCCACAATAGCCGCAGTAATAGCTCCCATAACCAATCCACCAATCGCTGATTGAATCATATAGGAAGAGAGATTAAAGAATTGTTCGGCTTGTTCCTGTGTAGAATTTCCACTGGAAACAGCGTATTCAATCGCATTTGAAAAATAATCAGGTGTGATAAAAGCATGGGTAATCCATTGCGCCAGCGGGGAAAGAATCGCAACAATAAGTCCAATGATAGTTCCTGAAATAAATCCCTGCAACCAGGTCATTGAACCCTCATAATCATTATTTCTTTTATCAATCAGGGCAACTACAAAAATGGCGATAGCCACAATGGCAAAAAAATTGGTGTAGGTGGCGTGCTTATCGATGTGAGTCGAATGCCAACCCAGCATTCTTTCCAGCACCATCCAAAGGAGGCTTACTCCAGTGAAAATCAGCCCCCATTTAATTTCCGTTTTGTATTTATTAATCATAGTAGTAGTAATATCTCAGGAATGAATTTAAAAAAATCTCCGGATAATTATGTGGAATAGCATTCTTAATTTTAAGTAAAAGTAAACGCTATCGCTAATAGAAAATGACAAATAGAAAAGGAATTACCTGACTGACAAGCAATTACTTTGTCATTTTCCATTTGTTATTAGCGAAGCGTTTATTTTGACTTTAATTAATATTATCATTGTCGTTAATAATAGAGAAGAAGATAGAAAGACATAATCTACACCCCTACCCTATTTTCCTGTAAATGCCTGACAATCATTTCCTTGATAAATGCCAGATTAGGGATCTGCTGGCGGGGAATTTTGGCCATTTCGTCCCAGTAACGCAAATTCAGACTCAAGCCAAAATAATTGCTCTGCTCAAAAGCAGCCGCTTCTTCTTCATTCATTTTTCCACCTTGTTGCTCCAGCGTTTTTTTACTGGCTGTAGAAAGTCGGTCATAATATCCCTCTTCACGCAGGGTCAAATATCGTTTGGCTTTTACATGTCCTTCAACCAAATCTGCTACCTTTTCAGAAAATCCATGTTCTCTTAAGAATGTGGCTCCAACTACTTCATGATTAAAGGCGCCCCAGGAATCAATTTCTTCGGGGGAAACAGATTTTGCATATAAATGTCCAATATCATGCAAAAAAGCAGCAATAATTACCTCCTCGTCAAATCCCTCTCCCATCGCCAATTGGGCAGTCTGTACCATGTGTGAAATTTGCGAGACCTCTTCTCCGTATTTTTCATGCCCGAATTCGGAATAAAGAGAGAAAATTTTGTGGACAATATGAGATACCTGGTTTTTCATATTCAATTTTCCTGTTATGCTTTTAGATCTATTTACAGATATAAGGCCAAAATCAATTTTTTTTCAGTTTTTTTCAAACAAAATAAACCTTGCAGGGTTAAAAGATGCGAATTCAAGATTAGTGGAATTCAACAATTGAGATTTTTTAGTAGTTAGTAATTCTTCATAACTTAGGTTAGTGTTTCATTATGCTCTGGAATCCCATTCCAGAGTATTTTTTTTATAAAAAAACCGGCGCGAGGCCGGTTTCTGTTATTTTGAAGATTCAATTTATGCAGGCATCATTAAAAAGTTAATGGCCAGACTTGATAATACTACCAAAATCAGGCGGAGTATTTTCTGTTGAATCCCTATATCATCAAAAAACTTCATTGTTTTACTCCTTGTTTTCATTTTCTAATTCAACTGCAAAGATCGCCTTTTGTTTCTGATTTCCCAATAAGAAAGAGATAAGTTTTTGTTATGGGAGTGTTAAGGATAGTAGACCTTCGAGAAATCTCTGTGACCTTATCTATTCATTTATCCTCAAAAAAGTCATATCTTCGCTTAACCAACAAATAGTACTGATTCAACCCAGAATACGATATCTGGATCTAGAAATACATGAAAACTAAAAAGAAAGCCAGAGCATATAAGAGTGAGATCATCAACAACATTCTCTCTGAAGTAAGCCCATTAGAAGCCTACCAAATTGAAAGAAGGCTACTAATCGCCGCCAAAATTGACGATGCCCTCCAAACCAAAGGATGGGGCAAAAAACAATTTGCTGATTCACTAGGCAAGCAGCCTTCCGAAATCACCAAATGGCTCAGCGGTAGCCATAACTTCACTATTAACACTTTAGCGGAAATAGAATACGTTTTGGGTACGAATCTATTGGTGCTGGCGAAACGGTAACTCCACTTCTAAAGACTTCGGCCATCCGGAATCAAACATATTTTCAAGACGACTCAAATGAAAGCTCTGCTAACAATCTCATCACCCGCTCCACCGTCTGAATTCTAACCGCCTGCCGATCCCCCTCCAACAACAATTTCAAAAATCCAGGCTCCCTGCCCTCCACCTGCCATCCCACAAAAACCAACCCCACAGGCTTTTCCGCAGTCCCGCCACCAGGGCCTGCAATCCCGGTTACAGCAACAGCAATCTGCGCCCGAGAATTCAAAAGCGCCCCCTGAGCCATTTCCATAGCAGTTTCTGCGCTTACTGCGCCAAAATTTTCCAGGGTTTCAGACTTCACCTGCAATAGCTCCATCTTCGCTTCATTGCTATACACCACAAATCCCCGGTCCACCACAGCGGATGAGCCAGGGATTTCGGTGAGCAGACTGCTGATCAGACCTCCGGTACAGGATTCCGCCAGGGTGATTATTTTGCCTTTTTCGCGATAGGAGTTTATCACTTTTTGGGCTGAATCGAGCAGATCTTTTGCAAAGGTCATATTTTCCTGGTTCTCTTTTGTAGAGCGAGTTATTTTTACCACATAGCAACATAGAAATTTTTTAAAGAGAAGAAAACATAGCAGAAGGAGAAAGCATTGAAGTGTTTGAATCTGAATTTTCTATGATTTCTTCTTTCTATAGTAGAGCTATGTTTCTATGTGGTGAAATACAAACACCCCACAACTTCTCTAAAAGAACCGGTAAGATAAGGAAGGCCACTGACAACCCTATGTCACCACTCCTCTCGTAAATATTCCTCCTCCACCAATTTGGCAATATATCCCGTCATTGTCAGGTGATTTTCTTTAATAAAAGGTTTTCTGAGATTTTGAAGAGATTGAATATGAGCAATGATAAAATCGCGATAATCTTCCCGGGAATGGCAATAAGCAATCAGATGCCAGTTGCCTGAATAAAAATTCAGTCCGATGGGTTCTATCTTTCTTTGCGAATTATTCCCCTTGCGATCAAGATATTCTATTTCCAGAATTTCCTTTTTCATAATGGCTTGCTGAGCTTCTGCCAGATATCGGTTATAGCCTTCCCAGCCAGGAGGAATATAGGAGAGAATCTTTTCCTCAAAGGCTTCCAGTTCTTCTTTCAACTGCCCGCTCACCACGGCTCTGATCTTTGCAGTAGCATTGGTAAAAGTTTTATAGGTTTGGGGATCTGTAAATTTCTGGATCAATCTTTCCGCCAAAATAATCGAAAAAGCTTCTTCGTTAGTAAAACTCACCGGAGGAAGATAATATCCGGCGACGATGAAGTAGCCTTTGTTCGGTTCAAAACCAACAGGAATCCCCGCTTCTTCCAAAGCGCGGATATCGCGGTAAACGGTTCGGATACTCATCGAAAATTTATCCTGAATTTGTTGAGCAGAAACAAATTTCCGGGATTGTAAAAAAGTAATTAACGCCGTAAGCCTATCCAGTCGTTTCATAGTCAATATTGGGAAAAGAGGTAAATTAACAGGCAACCTCTGGACTCATAATATAGTCTTTTTTTTATATTGGGAATATGAGAAAGATTCTGAGATATATACTGACGGTTTGCTTCCTCGCATCCGCGCCTCATCTTTGGGCTCAACAAGAGCCTGAGGATCAGCCATCCCCGAATCAACAATCAAACATAGAAAAACTTGATTTACTGGTAGAAAGAATCAGAGAAACCCTGGAAAACTCACCAGGAACGGCACTCCGGTACGTGGAAGATGCGCTGGAATATGCCGAACTCTTAAAAGAGGATGATTTAACTTATCGTCAGACGCAAGTTGTCAACCGCAGAGAAGCAGACGCTTATTATTACGAAGGATTGGCGTATGAAAAACTGGGAGATGATTCCAAAGCGATTTCCAGCTTCAGAAAAGCCCGCAGGATTGCACAACGTACTCAATACGAGGAAATGACAGAAGCTTCTCTGGATAAATTGGGTGAGTATGGAAAAGGAGAAGGGTTTGAAGTAAAAGTGGCTAAAGGAGCCAAATCGATTATTTCCAAAGCTCAGGAATGGGCATTAAAGGACACGTCTTCCAATAGTCAGCTCAAAAATGCGGTTAAATCCACAGTTATTGCTTCGAATGAAATCAAAGCTGAAAAAGCCATTGAAGAAAACGATTATTCCCGGGCAATTGAATTCTACAAAAAAAATATTCCTTACCATAAGACCTATGGTGATACCGTGAGTCTCCAGTCAACTTACCTTAAAATCGCTGATTTATACAGCAAGCAAGGGAATCAAAAAGAAAAAAATCGCTATACCCTTTTAGCCACAGGGCGGAGCCGGGAAGCCAGTGAACCTGATACGGACGAGAAGGAAGTTTTTGCGGAATTATTCAAAGATCTCGCTGATATTGAAGTATTTTCTCAGGAGTCTTCCCGGGAAGAAAAAGAAGCCCGAAACTTCCTCAGTATGGCTGAGAGGAAGGCAAAAGAGGGGAAATATGAAGAATCAAACGATTATTATAAACAGTTTATCCTTTTGCAACAAAAGCTGAAGGAAGCGGAAATCCGTTCCCAGAGCACCCGCTCCATGATGGATAGCCAACTCGTTAAAATTCAACTACTTACCGCAGAATACGAGCTCCAGGAAGGAAAAATGCGGGAAGCTCAGCTCAAAACACAGCGAAACCGTTCTATTGCTTTGGGATTTCTGGGCGTTGCTTTGCTACTGGGAGTTTTATTCTTCTTCAATCGCCGTTCTCACAAAAAATTAACTCATACTTTTAAGGAACTCGCTCATACACATTCTCAGCTCAAAGACACGCAAAGTCAATTGGTTTCGGCAGAAAAAATGGCTTCTTTAGGCCAGCTTACCGCAGGTATTGCCCATGAAATCAACAACCCGGTTAATTTTATCAGTGGAAACATCGATCCCCTGAAAAACGACTTCGCGGATCTGATGACGATTCTCCATGCATACGAAGAAGCAGTAAAATCAGACAATGTAGCGGAAAAACTCAAAGCTGTTGAAAAGCTCAAAGAAGAGCTTGAAATCGACTACGTAACCGAAGAGATTCAGGACCTACTCAACGGAATCAACGAAGGCGCCAACCGCACTACCGAAATTGTGAGAGGTCTCCGGACCTTTGCCCGTCTCGATGAAGGCGCCCGAAAACCCTTCAACGTACAGGAAAGTCTGGATTCCACGCTGCTGCTCCTCCAACACAAAACCGCTGATATTCAGATCGTCAGGGATTATCGCCCGACACCGGAAATTGAAGGATTTCCCGGCAAAATCAACCAGGTTTTTATGAACCTGCTGGACAATGCTATCCAGGCCATGCCCAAAGGAGGAACCATTTACCTGACGACTCAGGCTTTTCAGGATCAGGTTGAAATCAGGATTAAAGATACAGGCATGGGTATTCCTGACAAGATCAAATCGCGTATTTTTGAGCCGTTTTTTACGACCAAGGATGTCGGGGACGGGACAGGTTTGGGGCTTTCTATTAGCCTGGGAATCATTGAGCAGCACAAAGGGACGATTGATATTCAGAGCGAGCAGGGACAAGGGACGGAGATTGTGATTCGGTTGCCTTTGGGGGA
>JAGQVA010000345.1 GCA_020438265.1 Bacteroidota bacterium | reverse complement strand
GGAAATTAAAGATCCTGTACCGGCTGGAAGAATGGACAAAAGAAAACCGAAGACCTATGGCCTGGATTATGATCATTTTCGCAGCCATTCTGGGAATTTATACAGGAATTCTTCTTTCGGCATTTAATGCCCGTCCTCTTTGGAATACTTCCATATTAGGGCCTTTATTCCTGGCATCAGGACTTTCTGCCGGTGCGGCTGTAACTGTCATGATGACTCCAAATAAACTGGAGAGAAACTTTTTCAGTAAAGTTGACCTCCTGGTAATCGGAATAGAATTATTCCTGATTATCCACATGTTTATGGGTTTTATGGCCAGTACCGAAGTACAGATTGAAGCGGCTCAACTATTCTTAGGTGGACCTTATACACTTGTATTCTGGATTTTTGTGGTATTTATTGGCATGGTTGTACCTGCCTTATTAGAGATCCTGGAATTAAGAGGCCAACATATTGCACCTATTATTCCCGCATTATTGATATTATTTGGAAACATTATGCTTCGCTTTATCATCGTTTATGCCGGACAAGCAAGCAGATATTTATATTAATTAAACAATAATAAACATGTCTCATCATAATTATATCACCGGAGACACCAAATATATGAACCCTTATATAGCAGGGGTTTTATTGGGCCTGGTTTTGTTGGCAGCATTTTATCTGACCGGTCGTGGACTTGGAGCAAGCGGAGCAATGAAAAGTGTTGCAGTAACTACCGTTGAAACGATTTCTCATGAACACGCACAGAACTCTCATTTCTACTCCAAATACATAACCGGAGATCAAAGTCCTATGAGATCATGGCTGGTATTTCAGGTATTGGGAGTGCTCGTAGGAGGGCTAATCTCAGGGGCCTTATCCGGAAGATTGAAGGTCAAAGTGGAACACTCGCCTAATATTACTTCACGCAGACGAGTCGTACTGGCAGTAATAGGAGGGCTTCTTTTTGGTTTTGGCTCTCAATTAGGGCGTGGATGTACCAGTGGAGCAGCTTTAAGTGGAATGGCTGTGCTCTCCGTAGCAGGATTTGTTACGATGATCGCCATTTTCGGAACGGGCTTCGCCCTGGCTTATTTTTTCAGAAAAAACTGGATTTAATTATCAAAAACTCAATATATCATGGGACCGATTATTCCTTCAGCAGGCATTAGTGATGAAATCAATTTTCTGATAGCTTTTATTATCGGAATAGGATTTGGATTTGCGCTCGAACAAGCCGGCTTTTCTTCAAGTCGAAAGTTGGCTGGTATGTTTTATGGCTATGATACCACTGTCTTAAAAGTATTTTTTACCGCAGCGATCGTGGCTATGCTTGGGCTCGTATTTCTCAATTATTTTGAGATGATTGATATGAATATTGTGTATGTAAACTCTTATTATATCTATTCGGCAATTATTGGAGGCATCATTATGGGAGCGGGATTTATCATCGGAGGATTTTGCCCGGGTACCAGCGTGGTTGCAGCTTCAATTGGAAAAATAGACGCCTGGTGGTTTCTCGGCGGCAGTCTTTTAGGGATTTTTATTTTTGCAGAAACTTACCCCCTTTGGGAAACCCTTCACAATAGTGCCTTTGTCGGAAGTCCAAAACTTTCAAACGTATTGGGAGTCAAAGATGGAACCCTGGCATTTTTCATTATCCTTATTGCAATTGGTATGTTTTGGGTAGGAGAATGGGCAGAGAAAAAATTTGCCCGAAAAGATATAGTAGATAATATTTAAACCATTTTGACCTAAAATAAAACGATTATGCTAAAGCCTATTTGGATTATTGCGACTTTATTCCTTGGCCTGGGAGCCATTAGCGCAATGCTTCCACAGAAAAAAAATCGTTACCTGGAACGAAATGCAGAAGAATTACTCAGAGATGTGTTGGTTCAGGAATATGTCGTAACGACGGATGATCTGGCCCATTTACTGATTCAGAAAGACCCGTCTATTTTATTGATAGATGTACGCCCTGAGGCTGAATACAAAAAATATAGCCTGCCTGGCGCAATCAATATTCCCTTGGATAGTCTCCTTAGCGACCAATGGGGTGGTTATCTTGATCAGGATCTCAAGCGAAATATATTCTTCTCCAATGGTACAACCTTATCGGTTCAGGCCTGGATGCTGGTCAAACAAAAGGGATATGCCAACAACTACTTTCTCAAAGGTGGGCTCAACAACTGGTTTTCAACAATTATTGAGCCTAAAGAACCCCCTTCCGATGCACCCGAAAAGGATTTTCGGATCTATCGCACACGGGTTGCTGCCAGTCAGTATTTTACAGGAAAAACAGATGCTCCTGCCCCAGGTTCCGGGACCGCCGCACCTCTGCCTAAAATGAAGAAAAAGAAAAAAATGGTTCAGGGAGGTTGTAGTTAAATCAATAAAACAATGCAAAAAAAATATTTATTCGGCTTCGGAGGAGTGATGGTATTCATTGCACTGGTATTGATCGCCATCAGTTTTGACCATCTTGATCCTTATAGTTTCAGGTATTCTTCAAATGAAATGCTGGAAAAAATGGACGATCAGACACACCTCTTGTCTCCGCAAGAATTCATAGATCTTCGAACTCAGCAAGACTTGATTATCGTTGATCTTCGCGACCCCAAATTATTTGCAGCATTTAGCCTTGATAGCGCCAAAAATATTGCAGCAGAAAGAGTTCTGGACAAATCCTTAAAACCATTCTTTCAGACTGAAACTACCAAGGTATTGGTTGATCAGGATGGGCTACAGGCCAATCAGATCTGGGTACTGCTTACCCAGTTTGGGTATGAAAACCTCATGGTTTTGGAAGGAGGTATCAAAAACTGGCAGGAAAAAGTTGAGGTTACGACTTTAGATAAATTCACGGGGTTTAAAGATGAAAAACCTCAGGTTGACTTTGCAGAAGTCATGAAAAAATAGGAATGTATTTTTTCTCTATCATTTCGCCGCTTTAAAAAACGGCGCAATGATATGGACGCTGACATTCTACAGAATGCGTTGAAATTTATCTGGCGGATAAGAAAATCGCGCATTCTTTAGAATGAAAATATTGGCTGCACTATTACGCCGTTTTTTAGGTTTAGGGCTGTGCCTATTGCGCCGTTTTTTAAAGCGGCGCAATAGGCAAACAAATCATTCGAGATCATCCCTATTTTGTATTCTCCCATTTCGGTTTTCCTTTTCCTCTGAATGTATTACCTTCGTGTGGATTTATCAGAAATAAATAAATGGCGCGAATACTTACGGGGATTCAAAGTACAGGGGTCCCACATTTAGGAAACTTACTGGGAGCAATTTTGCCGGCGATTGAGCTGGCCAATGATCCAAAAAACGACTCTTTTCTTTTTATTGCAGATCTTCACTCGCTGACCACTATCCGGGAAGGAAAAGTGATTCGGGAAAATACCTATATGACTGCGGCAGCCTGGCTGGCTTGCGGTCTGGACACGGATAAGACGATTTTTTACCGTCAGTCGGATGTACCGGAAACAGCAGAACTGGCCTGGTATCTGGGCTGTTTTATTCCTTATAACAGATTGACTCTGGCGCATTCTTTTAAAGACAAAGCAGATCGGCTGGAACAGGTAAATGGAGGTTTATTTACTTATCCCGTGCTGATGGCAGCTGATATCCTGCTTTATGACGCCAATATTGTCCCTGTAGGAAAAGATCAGAAGCAGCACCTCGAATATACCCGAAATATTGCAGAGGCCATTAATCGCACCTATGGAGACGATACGCTGGTAGTTCCGGAATCAAAAATCGATGAAAATGTCATGGTCATTCCCGGAACAGACGGGGAGAAGATGAGCAAATCAAGAGATAATACCATTGTCATTTTCCAGAGTAATAAAAAACTCCGCAAGCAGATCATGGGAATTGTAACGGATTCTACTCCACTGGAAGAGCCCAAAAATCCTGATACCTGCAATGTATTTACCCTTTACTCCCTTTTGGCCAGTCCTGAACAGATTGCCGAGATGAGGCAAAATTACCTCAATGGAGGGTATGGATACGGCCACGCCAAAACCGCGCTTTTTGAATTGATTCTGGAAAAATTTTCTGAGGAAAGAGAACGTTATAATTACTATATGGAGCATTTGGAAGAACTGGATAAAAAGCTGGCTGAAGGAGCGGCAAAGGCCAAAGCAGTAGCTCATCCGGTGCTTTCAAGAGTGCGAGAGAGATTGGGGTATTTGCCTTAAAAGAGATTCTTCAAACCTTCCAGGTTTAGAAAACCTGGAAGGTTTATGAAATAAAAAATGACAATATGCATATCACCGTAGCAGGAAATATCGGAGCTGGAAAAACGACCCTTACATACCTTTTGTCCAAATATTTTGGCTTCGAATCTCTTTTTCAGGATAATGACCAAAATCCTTATCTGCTTGATTTCTACTCTGATATGCCCCGATGGTCATTTAGCCTTCAGGTGGCCTTCCTTCAGTCTCGTCTGGAAAAGTTGATTCAGATTCGCAAGGCGGAAAGAAATGTCATTCAGGATAGAACGATCTATGAGGATGCTCAGATATTTGCTCCCAACCTCCACGCCATGGGTCTGATGGCAACCCGCGATTACGAGACATATAAACAACTCTTTGATACGATTTCAGGGATGATTCCCGCTCCGGATTTGTTGATTTATCTTCGCGCCAATATCCCAACCCTGGTAGAACAAATTCAAAAGCGTGGCCGAAATTATGAGGACTCCATTCGCCTCGATTATCTCAAAAGGCTGAATGAAAGATATGAAGCCTGGTATGAAACCTATAATTATGGCAAGAAGATTGAAGTAGCGGTTGATCAGTTAAATTTTGCTGATAATCCCGAGCATTTGGGGATTATTATTAATCGGGTGAAAGGGGAGCTTTATGGGTTGTTTTCGTAAAGGAGGATTTGTATTCCTTAAAATTATGGGATAAGGGAATGGTTTTATATAAGTCAAAATAAATAATGACAAATAGAAAATAACAAAGAAAACACCATTATGTTGATTATTTAGTGGTCCCGTTTATAAGTTATTACCCCCTGGTGGACTTTTCTATTTGTCATTTTCTATTATTTATTTTTACTTAAAAAGAATCTTATCTTCCCACTTACCTATTTCATTTCCCACTTTCGCTATTGAAGAATTATAACGATATTCCCCTATCACAATTTCCGAATTATCTAAATACCCACAAAACCCCAAACTGCCTTATGCCACACCGGTCTGCCATTCGATCCATTTTATTTTTCTCCTTTTTGATTTCTCTGGTTTTATTTGGTTGCCAAACCGAAGAAAAAACCAAACTCAAACGCCTGGTATTTATCGCCGGAAAAAAAAGCCATGGCCCCGATACCCACGAATACATCAAAACGGTAAGGCTGCTCAAGGCCATGTTTGAAAAAGCAGATAATATCCCTCAGGTATGGATTGATATTGTATATGATGGATGGCCGGAGGAAGAATATATCCTGGACAATGCAGATTTAATCCTCTTTATTTCTGATGGTCAGGATGGAGATTTATTCAGCCCGGTTCCTTATATGTATCCCGAACGAATGCCAGTGATTCAAAAACAAATTGATCGGGGTTGTGGATTTGCGGCTATACATTTTTCTACTTTTGCTCCTGATGATCTTGCCCCTCAGGTATTGGACTGGGTTGGCGGCTATTTTGACTGGCAGGGCGAAAATGGAGAAAGGGAATGGTATTCCAATCTTACAATTACCGATACAAACGTAGCCGTTGCCAGTCAAGAACACCCTGTAAGCAATGGACTGCCCGAAACCTTCCAGTTAAAGGATGAATATTATTATCAGATTCGATTTAAGGAGAATGATCCAAACTTAGTCCCTTTCTTAAGAGTGCCCGGTTTAAAAAATGATCTCCCAGAGAGTGATTTGGTAGCATGGGGCGTAGAAAGGCCCAATGGAGGCAGAGGGTTTGGCACTACGATGGGACATTTTTTTCAAAATTGGAAAGATGACAATTTCCGCACATTTATGCT